>JAKFUR010000120.1 GCA_021732585.1 Bacteriovoracaceae bacterium | reverse complement strand
CGTCGTCCAGAAGAACTCTCGTCTTTCTTGGGATGGACTGTTCCCGCAGTTGAAGATTACCCCCTCATGATTACCCGCGGACTCGCCACCCTCATTCGCGCGCAAGGCCCAAACGGTGTTCTCGCCCGCCAGTTTTTGCCCCACACAGATGAGCTCTCTTCACTCGGTTTGCTCGATCCTATCGGAGACTTGAAGCACGCTAAAACATCACAACTGATTCATCGCTATCACAACCGCGCACTTCTCATTCCGACGACAGTTTGTCCGGTGAATTGCCGTTACTGTTTTAGAAAAAATGAACTGCAATCAGACAACGCCTTCGCGCAAGAGCGCGAGCAGACGCTGAACTATCTCATGCAACACTCTGAGATTGAGGAAGTCATCTTCACCGGTGGCGATCCGTTGATTTTGTCTGATGATAAACTCAGCTCTTGGCTTGAGATGCTCGCCACGATTCCCCACATTCGTCATGTGCGTTTTCATTCGCGCGTTCCAGTGGTGTTGCCAAGTCGTCTCACGGAAGATCTCGCTGACATGCTGGAGTCTTTCGCGGGACGCTTTACGATGGTTATGGTGGTTCACACCAATCATGTGTCTGAGTGGAGCGAAACCGCTCGCAGGGCCGTGCGTGATTTCCGTCCCGGTGGTTTACGTTGGCTCGCCCAAAGCGTGTTGTTGAAAGACATCAACGACAACCCCCAGACCTTAAGCGAACTTTTCCGTTTCTTGGCTCAGCTTGATGTACGCGCCTATTACCTTCATCACCCTGACCAAGTCCGTGGGGGCATGCACTTCTGGATGGATCTCGAGGCCGGCCGCAAGATTTGGGGTGCACTCCATAATCAAGTTCCGGGTTGGATGCTTCCACAATACGTCATCGATATCCCCGGTGGTCATGGCAAAACGGCCGCTTTTAATCCTGAAGGGCACAGTTTTTCTGGCAGTCTGCTCGATCGGTCGGGGCAGCTGATTCACACTTCCCAACCGTCATTTCCGGTATCTGACAGCACCGCTCATCCATAAACACCTTTTCCCTTCTTTTGCTTTACTGTCGGCATGTTACAATTTTTGTAATGAGCCAAACCATCCTCATCGAGCCCAACGAAGACCTCCGCAAGATTTATTCGTTGAACTTAAACACCTTCGCGGGAACCGATGTCATCGTCAGACAAAATGCTGATGATGCGATTCAATTGCTGCGCATTCTGCCGACGATTTCTTTGATCGTTTGCAAAGTTAAGGTGGGTACCGAAGAAACAGCTCAGCGCGTGGTAGATCATCTCAAAACCGAGATGCTCGACATTCCTCTGATCGTGCTCGGTGATGCTCCGGCCCTCGCAGATCGAGCGGTCTGTGTCCCAGAACCGGTCTCGTGGGAAAAACTTGTTCAGCATGCGGCGAAGTTCTTAGGCGTTTCGCCAGAAGATCTCGCGCGCCGAGTGAAGCCCGATTTTATTTCTGTCGGTCTCTCCTACTTCTACGACATCACGCAGACTCCATGTGACGTGTTTATTCGCATCAAGAAAGCACCGGGCGAGTTTCAGTATGTGAAACGTATCCACTCGAAAGACATCTTTGATTTCGCCGCGATCAAAAAATACGAAGATCAGGGTCTCAAGGAATTCTACATTCAGCGCGACTATCAACAGTACTTCACGACCTTCGTGACCAACTCATTGGTCAAAAAACTCGAGCGCACTGACCTCTCTATGGAAGACCGTATCCTCACCACCGCCCACTCTTACGACGTGGTAGCGGATCAAGTTTCTAAAATTGGCATGGACCAGGCCACCGTGGAACTCGCAGATGCCGGTATCAACTCGATGATCATGAGCGTGAAAGACTCGCCTCAGCTCGCGGGCCTCTTGAAGTTCTTGTTCACCAGCAAAGTCAGCCAGGCCTATCAGCACAGCCACTTGATCGCGGTCATGTGCCAGTACATCCTCTCCAAGCAGAGCTGGTATCAGCCGAAGCACTTAGAGGTGCTGAGTTTCGTGTCGTTCTTCAGCGACATCACACTCAAGTCCAGCGAGCAGATCTCTGTTCTGAGCGACGAGGACCTCCGCAACACCAATCTCGACGACGAGGCCCGCCAGGCCGTCATCACCCACGCCCGCGACGCCGCTCTTTTGCTCGAGAAGCATCCCGGCGCCAACGAATACATCAAGACCGTGCTCATGCAGCACCACGGGAAACTCGACGGTGTGGGGTTCAACGACTCCCCGGGAGAAGACCTCCACCCGCTTTCCAAGGTTTTTATTGTGGCCGATAGCTTTGTGAAGATTTTGCTGCGCCCCGACATGCCGTCAAGTAAGCGCGAGATTCTCCCCATCCTCTACACGAAGTACTCAAACCCCTCGTATCAGAAGATTATCAAGGCCCTTGAGCAGAAATTTCAGGCCTAACCCACGCAAAAGCCGTTGACGGACAAGCGGCCAGCCTTTAAATTTCATTCCTACGCGGGTGTAGCTCAGTTGGTAGAGCGTCACGTTGCCATCGTGAAGGTCGAGAGTTCGAATCTCTTCGCCCGCTCCAAATTATCACCAAATATTGAAGCCTCCTTCGGGAGGCTTTTTTATTTCCTAAATTCCTAACTACTTACAAACTTTGAGAGTGATTGCAGACTCACTGACCGAGATTTCAGAACATTTCATTGGTTTTCGTCCATTGCTTACCAACTGCTTACCAGGGCCACTTCTGAATAGCAGCGACTAGCGTGTGCTTGCCCTCAGTCGCAAGCCTCTGCGTAACTATTCGCAATGATTAAATTATTTCAGCAAGTGCGTGCTTGCTGAAAAATCAAGCACACACTTGCCACGCAGGAGGCAGAAGCAATTAAAACTCGACCTGCTGACGAAGACTACAAAGCTCATCACAGTAATTCTTTAGGCCAACATAAATCAGGATTTTCTTCATCTAAAAAATAATCCTCAACCTCTGTTCCGTTCTGAGTTAATTTCTTAGCTTTTCTTTCCCATTTTTTGCTTGAATCTGGATATTCGCATACTTCGTCCAAAGCTTTATCTGAAAGAGCTAAGAATCTAAAAGGCTCAAGGGTATGATTGTAAAACTGGTGAGCAACACCAGACTTAAACAATACCAAGTCTCCTTCTACTATTTCATAAAATTCACCATCCTGCCGAACCATCGCTTTACCTTTGAGAGCAAGAAAAAGTTCTTCCTCCTGGTGATGGAAATGGTAAGGACAAGAAAACGATTTTGGAGCCAACTCTTCGATGTGAAATCCCAGCTTTTTTGAATCCCAAAGATTCGAAATTTCAGCTGATCGAGATGAATACTTTCCATGTGTCCAGTTTTCAAAGTTGAGAGTGTCAGCTTTGAGTATGTTAACGAAGCATCTCTTGGTCATCTATACCCTCTCTTTAATCCAAACATTAATTTCGTCAAAAACTATTTCAATTTTTTCGGGCAAATCTTGATATCGCCTACGATGGCTTTTCCACATTCTCTCTAGATCAGCCCCTATCCAGTGCATCTCAAGACTTAATGGGATATTTCGGTTCTTTGTTAAGATTTTTAATTTGTTGCTATTTATGAGCACTTCGCTTTTGCTGAGACGCCAGAGATCATCATAATCCTTCATCCTCGTGTTTCCAGCCGCGAAACGATGACAAGCAGATAGTTTGTCGGCAATGATGTTCTCAATAGAAGCTGAAAGAATCACTTTCTCCTCGTTAACCGGAGAACTAATTTCTGAAGTGTCCGTCTCGATAGCAAAAACGATATCCAGCTCAAATTGATTTTTCGCCCCTTCATTCGTCTGGTACTCAATGACCGCATTGGCCCCTGTCTTCTCTTGTTGAATGACCGATCGGTATCGAATGAGCTTAAACTTTATATCTACAGATTGAGTACATGCCTTTTGCAGCCTCGCCTTGACCGTTTCATCAGACCTGCTCTTGAGCGTGACAAAATCTAGATCGATAGTCGCTCTAGGAGTCGCGATGTAAACCCACAAAAGATTCCCACCCTTAAAGACAAAATCATCAGAGGTTTCGCTTAACATTTCGACAAAATAAAACATCACATAACGCAAGAAAGCTTGCGGCCCGTTGAGATTATTTTTAATGGCCCACTTTTTTGCCAAAGCCAGTGAATTAGACGTTTTAGTCATTGGCCAATTCTTGTTGAAGATGGGCTATCACTTTTGTTTTCAGAATCTTGTCATACTGGGCAATCCGATCTGCCTTGATGACTCCGAGTTTGATGTATCTTTTGAGTGCCTTATAAAAATCTGGACCGGCCGGATCTAGCCTATAGGCTTCCGCCAGTGTCCGTTCAATGTCGTAAATTTTTATACCGACCCCATGATGATTCAATTTCGTAATCCCAATAAGCCTTTTTGAATCCACCCGATGAACCTGAAGTAGCTTATTGCGGAGAGATTTCTCTCGCTCGATATCGACATCAATTTTTTCAATGTAGTCCTGGGCCAGACCATGAATATGGAGGGCCGTTCTGCCGGAAATGACAACATAGTGATAGTACTTCGCGACAACAACGAGTGCCGCGATAAAGGGATCTAGTTCTGGAGTTGCATAAAATCCATTTCCTAGCGACTGGAGCATCCCCTCGCGGGCCTTACGTGATACTTCCATTCGGTTACCAAAAAGCTCTATCAACTCAGCGAGGCCTAGAACTTTTTCTTTTTTTATCCGAGCTTGGGCTTTCTTTAGATCAGTTTTTATCATGTTACAATATTAACACAATAACACAATATGTGGTACCACTGTAATAACTATCATATGGGCGCTTGCCAGCTGCTTACCATGTTGAAGAAAATCAAATAATATCAACAAGTTAGAAGCAAGAGATAACCCGCTCCAAATCCAAATAAAATTAAGCCTCCAGAAATGGAGGCTTTTTTATTTCTGTAAGAGAAACAGTGATGAGCCTACTGCTATTTCTATTCGTTCCATGGCTTCAGGCCCAGTCACTTGATCTCGAAAAAGCCATCAGCGCTCCTCAGGATCATGGGTTCGTGCTCGAACAACCCGCCATCGATTTTTGGACGAAACGCATCCCATCTACCGAACTGGTTCCCCATAAAGAACTTGGATTCAGTAACGTCAGCAGTAAGAACGTGCGCTCGATCGCTGTGGGCAAAAAACGTCTCATCTGGGACGTGATGTATAAATTTGATAAGTATGGCCGTCGCCTCACTACGATCGTGCCTCCAGCGCCGGCACAACGAGCCATCATTTTTTCGGGTTGCTCATTCACTTTTGGTACGGGTCTTCATGAGGGAGAAACTGTCCCCGATCTTGTGGCGAAAGCTTTGCCTGAGGTGAAAGTTTACAATGCCGCTATTGGAGCTTCAGGAACAAATCAGACCCTGGCCCTTCTTCAGATGAAAAACTTTGAGGATATGTTTCCTGAGAAAGAGAGCCTGTTTGTCTATGTCTACATCCACGACCACATCATTCGCTCCAATGCGCTTTACCCAGCACTCTACTGGATGAAAGAAACGCCTCATTATGAATGGGAGAACAAGAAACTTGTATCTCACGGAACAATCGGTGAAGAAAAAAAGTGGCGGACTTTATTTTACCGAGCCATGGGTAAGCTTTTTTATCCGAGTAGCTACTTTCCAGAACTCAGTGATGCCCACTATCAATACAGCTGTGATCTCGTTGAAGAGGCCCGACGTCATTATGAAAGTCGAGGTCCAGGTCATAAGTTTGTGGTGGTCGAGCATCCCCTCGTCGCGGATGACCGCTTCGCGAAATGCCTCCAGGAAAGAAAGATCCCCGTGCTCCGCTACCCCCATTCGAGAAGTGCGGATGATGTGATCAGAGGTGAAGCGCACCCGTCTGCGACATTTAATCGAATGTGGTCTCAGCGGTTGTTGCCAGATTTACTTTCAAAACTCTAGTAAAAATCCTATTGGTTTCCAGCAAACTTCACCATAAACAGTGCTTACGTAAAAGTCTGTTGGCTGGTCTCTCGTTGCTAGTGCGACTGGCGATTTGAAAAAAGGACACCCTCGTCCTATATTTTTAATCGCCAAACCAAAATTACAGGAGTCGCACTTTGAAAAAGTACAAGAGGGTGTCTTACGAGACACGCTGCCAGATTCATGCCCTTTTGAAAACTAAAACCAGCATTCGTGAAATATCTAGAGTTGTAGGCCACCATAAATCCACAATTTATAGAGAGCTTAAGAGAAACACAGGCTGTCGTAGCTATTATCCAGAACGTGCACAAAGATTCTGTAATACAAGATCCAAACTTCGCATCAGGAAGCCAGTGATTAAGAGCGTGCTTAGAAAGGATGTCATAAAGCGTCTCAAGCTCGGATGGAGCCCCCAAATTATTGTTGGCAGGCTTAAAAAAGAGCAACAGCTTCGTCTCTCGCACGAAACAATTTACCGATTCCTTAGGAAGAATCCGGAATACGCTACCAAGCTAAAATTCTTCAAAAGAAGAGGTTACGGCAGATACAGACAGCTTATGGCCCGTCCTGATTGGATGATAAGCATAAAGAAGAGACCAAAAGTGGTTGATGATCGAACTCGCTTTGGAGATTGGGAAAGAGATACCATGTACACAAAGAACAGAGGTTTTTTGCTGGTATGCCTTGAAAGAAAATCGCGACTTATAAAGATAGCTGAGCTTCATACGCATCGAGCGGAAGAAGTGTCGAACATGACGACAAAGCTTTTAAAGAAAGCAGGGCGAGAAGTGCACACGGTCACGAATGACAATGGTGGTGAGTTTAGATGGAAAGATCCCATTGGCTACGATTGCTACTATTGTGAGCCCCATAAGCCGCAGCAAAGAGGTTCAGTAGAAAATGTCATCAGCTTGATCCGTCAGCACATTAAACGAGATACTGATTTAAAGGATGTAAATCTCAAGAAGATAGAAGAAAATATTAACAACAGGCCTCGGCGGGTTTTAAATTTTAAAACTCCAAACGAGGTTTTTTATAATAAGAAAGTCGCACTAGCAGTGTGAAACTGGCCTGGAACCACTGTCCCAAAAGTTTCGAGATGCTAGATATCTAAAACAGCTAACCGAAACTTAACTTCTTCATACCAGAGTTCAAGGCTTCAGGGCCTACAAAATGGATCGTCGCAAAGCCCATTTGCTCCGCAGCGTTCACATTCGCCAATGAATCGTCGATGAAGACGATCTCACAAGGTTCCAAGTTAAGCCGATCTAAAAGAAACGTGAAAATCTCAGTTGATGGTTTCGTGAATCCGATAACGGACGAATTAAAAATGTTTGCGAAGCAATCATTTATTCCTAACGTTTTTAAATCCTGCTCCAATCTGTCAGTGGCATTGGTGAGCAAGCTTAAAGGGACTGTTCGTGCATACGCCCGTAGAATATTCAAAGTCTCTAGATGAACATCACCGTGGAAGTCCGACCAAAGTCTAACGGCGAGTTCGGCGTTAGCGATCGGAAACTCTGCTTTGAGCCTGTAAATGATTTGATCACGCCAGGCCATGTCGGAGATCTTGCCGGTCGTTACCTGCAATAATAGGCTAGGTTCGAAAGCTATTCGGGCGATGGTTTCTCGTGGGAGCGCGCACAATTTTTCGATTTCCTGATCCCGTTGAACTGGAAAGAAACGAATCACGCCGTCCAAGTCTGTAACAATGGCTTTTGGTTTAATTCTCATAAGTCCATGCTCGGCTTGACCAGTTTTACTGCCTTCGCAAACAGGTCTGCTTCAAATCCAAAAAAAAGTGGCAACTGATCAACCTGCATTTGTGAGAACCAACCGTGCCTTAATATCTCTTCTGGAGACACTACTTTCACATCCCTTCCATCAAACCAAACGACATAAAAGTGATCCACTCGATCAAGTCTGTGACTAGAAAAAAGTTTAGGTCCGATCGTGATCTTTAAGGCGATTGTATCCCCAAGCTCCTCAGCAATCTCGCGCCTTAGGCACTGCTGATGATCTTCGTTACCATCAATGCCGCCTCCTACGGTGGCCCACTTACCTTGATCGTTTGGGTCTCGCTCAGCATGTTGAACAAGTAAAAGCAGGTTTTGATTATTTAAAAGTATCGCCCTAACAGTCTGCCGCATCTTTTGACCTTAGCTTTGTACAATCCACGTCGTAAATAAAAGGTAGAATTAAGACTTGGAAAGATGCCACATCCTGCCTAGCAACCCAAGCTTTTGTACATTCAGCCTTCAAGGTGTAATCCTTGCTACATATTCTAGCTACAGGAGAGAAGATGTTGCAAACCTCGGCGCTGGCCCATTTGTTTTTACTCGTATTCGTGGCGTGCGCCCAAGCTCCTCAATCCCAGCCGCCTAGTCCCACTCAGGATGAGCCCAGCCACGGCGGTGACCACGTCGGTCAATTCAGACTCTCCTACTTACTGAAGGCAAAGAAGAGCACATCTTCGGACCTCTGTATTGCTCCTCCCAAGGGATACGGCTTTGTCGCCGGCTCGCTCTGTGAGGGCGAATTGAGTACACTGCGCGCTCCGACCATCCTCGACGTGGCCTACGGCGACTTCGACGGTGATGGCCAGATGGACTCCATCGGAGAACTGCGCCACAAGACCACTGGTAAACCGAAAACTTTCATTTGGTTCGGCGGAGATTCTCAACCGCGCCCTTTCAGTTCATTGGCGATCGTCACTCCTCCGTCCAAGTCCCAGATCTTTACTGATGAGACTTTGGACGCCTACTTCAGAAAGGCCAAAGGTAAAGTCGTGCCCGATGAGGACCCTGACAATTTCTTTGATTCCATGACTATGGTTCACTATGGAGGCGTGCCCGGCGAAGAGTTCGGCATCGTGCACACGTTTCGTCTCAACCGATCCATTTTCTACCGCATGTTTCTCGACGTGATGATCATCGAAATTTATATCATCGATAAGAGCAGGACCAAGGTTCTCGTCGAAGTTGACTCTAACGGCTGAAGCTGTGCCTTGCACAGTGACACCAAACGAATGATCTTCTCCTCCCGCGACAACTTCTCTGCGCACATTCTTCGGCGGTAAATCTCCAGTCTGCTGGAACCACTGCTCTTCCAAACAGACTCGTAAGGGGTGGGATCACACGCCCCCTACGAGCAACAAAGACTCCAATCTACTGGTACGGAACGAAAAACTCTGTAACCTCGATATTGCCATTCCCATTAGTTCTTCTTGGCGACTTAGCCGTGGTTATCCCACGCTTGGAAAACTCACCACTCGCATCGGCTAGAAATCTTTCCATATGCCCAAGGTTGTAATCATTCGCCCGAAATGTTCTAAGCTCCATCTTTCTGCTTATGCCTGCTTTGAGAAAACGGCCATCGAGCACCATGTAAGCATTCGCAGGTGCAACGGGCTGCACAGATGTATCAAAGTTAAAACTCACTGAGTAAGACCGGAGAATCACAGCCAATTTTTCAAAAGAACGACGCTCCTTAACAGCTTTCGCCTCATACTTAGCATCAAATTTTACTGTCATACCGCGAGAGTGAGGCACCTCGTGATAATCACCCGGAGTTGGAACAAAAAACAAGTTAAGACTCTCTGGCTTTTTTCCTCCTGAGTAAACCTTCCATGCGCAATGAAGATTTCTGAATTCATACGAGTCCGCTTTAACCACGTCATTGATTTTCATCTTAAAGCAAGGAGTGGGGACATCATTAAGTGCAATGCTAAATGTTGGAATTAAAGCTCTACCTTCTGGAGCATATTCTTTATGCGCATTCGTTGCAATTGTAGCATTCTTCAGTCGTTGATTCGACTGAATGGGTTCCTTGACTCCGGACAAATCGAGGGTTACTTTTTCAAGTTTAATATCGTTCTCTAAAACGACACGACCGCCTGAAATTGAGCTCGTAATAAATACATTGTTGGATCCAACAACCATTTCATGGGACTTCAGCTGCGAATTGCTGATCACGTTATTTTCACCGATAATCATTTCTTGTGTCGTTAACTTTGAAGAACTAATGACTGTGTTTTCACCGACGCTTAGCTTCGTCGGTACTCCCAACACGTTATACTCCGTACTCAATGTCACATCCCTCAATTGCGCGCGTGGTGCAATCTCGAGAGAGGCCCCATCACCTCCCTCGCCTTTGAATCGGACAATCAACGCCTCCTCACCGATAATTGACTCGCTCGAGATCAATGAACTGAGGCCGATCACTGCACTGGGAGCCACTCGCGCTCCATTCCACACCAATCCACCGCCTTTCGGATGAATCGACCAGTTGAAGAGTTCGACACCCGGGCTGGAGTCCTGATAGGCAATCTCGAAGTAGGCTTCATAGAGGTCCTGCAAACGTTGGACATCACTCACTCTAAGCTGACGGAAATTTTCTTGGCGCTGCTCTAGGAATAGTTCTACTAAAAGTCCAAGTCCCCGGGTGACTCGCGCGCCCGCCGAAAAATTTCGTCCTCCAAGGCGATTCTCAATTGTGCTTAGAGCTTCATGGATTAAAACAAGCGCCTGGGTATGCAACTGCTGACCGGTCATTGCCGCCTCGACCAAGTAGGTCTCGAGGCCAGAGGTACATGCGACAGCCGATACATTTTCATGATTCGGAAGAATAAATGATTTATCTCCGAACCGAGCGCAAAACTGATTCAACTCAGCTTGATTGCGCACTAAATAGAACTTCTGACCACTCTGCGGATTCGAGAAACGCTCGAGTTTGGAGCTAATGTGACCACTACTATGACTCGGAAAAAGCGCCATCTGACTAAGCAGCAGTTTATTATAGTTAGCGACCTGCATGTGCACACGCGGATTCAGAAGTACGCGCCGTGGGCGGTACGAAGAAGGTGAAACCTCTGCGACCGTGGTATAGGGATTCGCAAGCAAGAAGTTTCCGGCCTGCATCTCGTTCAGTTCAGTGGCCAGGGAAGCCGAGCTGGCAAAACCCAGGCAAAGGCCAATAATTGAGTGACGTAAGTAGTTCACAGAACCTCCAAAGTTAGTTTTCTTTCAATAACCAGATGATAGGTGATTCTTGAAAATTAACACTTCAGAAGAGTTCAGACTTTTTTTGAGTTTCAATGCTGGAATGAAAGGAAATGATGAAGTTTTTACAGGGCTAAGGAAGATAGTACCGGGATCCGTCAAAACCAATCGAGAAACTCTTCTCTGTCCGCAGCTCGTTGATCGCACTGTAAAGCCTGCGATCATACGACTCGTTAAGTGCGTGAGAATTCCAAATCAATTCAACGAGTTCATGTTTAGTCTTCGGCCCGTCTCGCAAAGCTGTGATGATCCGACCAGAGATCGATTCGGTTTTAAGCACAATTTTACTCCACACGATTTCCGCCAGTGGATGGCCCGGAGGGACTTTGGGCGTCTTCCCTAGAACCAACTGCTCGTAGACCAGAAGATAAGTGGCAACTTTCCCTTCCAAAATTAGCATCTGCGAACGAAGCTCATTCGCCAGCTTAGTGTTTCCTAAGCAGAACTGAACGATCGCAGCAATGGCGAGCGCCACGGCACGGTCATGCACGTATCCGTCCAACTGATAGAGAGCACTGGCCTCCATCGCCTGCGCATGGGCTTCGCTTAAGCGTCCTGCTCTCAAGAGTTCGATCGCGCGTGTGCGACAAATGTTCGCGGCAATGTCTGAGAAGTTTTTACGTCGAGCCTCCATCTCTAGGATAGAGAGGTCACCCACCAAGCAGCTTGCCAAGTTCGCCACACAAAGTGCCCCGTTAACTCTTGCACGCAGCTCGCGATGATAATCACCGATGAGCCGGTACTGATCGGCGGCAAGGTTCATGTACACAGACGTTTCATTCTGCTCACCGGAGCGATGGCAAATTTGCCCAAATAGAAAGAAGTAATCTCCCTTAAGGAGATTATCAGCGCTCTCAAAATTCATAAGTAGCGACTTGGCACCGACGATATCCGACGTGGATAGCCGACGACGAACCTCGAGGAGGGTGCGCTCATCTTGCGAAAGACTTTGCTCATCTGGCAGCGTCAACCCCTCACAGGCAAGGGCAACACAGGCCTTATAGATCGCAGCACGATCAAGACTATGATTAAGTTTAAGGTCAACCAAATAGTGGTGCTCTGAGGCTTGGATCATCGTTGGCAGCCTGGTTGAGCATCGCAAGACCAAAACTCCATTAAATTATCAGCGCTCCAGACATAGATCTTAACGAGTTTTGCTAAATCGTCAGCGTCGTAAATGTAGGAGACTCGAAACGTTCCTGTCGGCTCCTCAAACGTAAGCAGGCTAAGTGAATAGCTATCCCCTCGAGTCAATTGAAACGATTCTTCTCCGCGACGGACTTCAACCGTTTGCAAATCTGCAGATGCATAAACCCCAATGCGCCCTACTGGATCAAAATGATTAACCGCCGCATCAAGTAGAAGCCCCTTGGTCCGTTTGGCTACGAACGGCAGAGCCATGTAATAGCCGTTCTCAATCTTCTTTCCAAACTGTCCATCGAACACTGACGGTGGGCCACTTTGGTTGCGCGTCCGTGGCCAGCGCCCTTGCCGGTCAGGTAACAAAGTCTGGATACCGGTGTCCCACTGGTCCTGACCGGTCCACACTCGGTAATCGCTCTCTCCAAATCTAATCGAGAAATAACGGCCACGATCGATATCGGGTGTTGCCGCTAGCCTGAGGCGCTCTAGATTATCCAAAGAAGACTCAGAGTCGTAGAATACCTGGGAAGCAGGTGTAAGGTAGTTCTCTAGACTTGGAATTTTTAGTTTACGCTTGATCTTAATATAAGAGACCTTCTGTCCATTGAGCAGGAATTGATGCGAGCGAGGGAAGAAAGGGTTCCATGTCGTAATTCGATGGTACCCAAGGAAGTCGGAAACTAAGAGTGTCCAATAGCTGCTGCCGAGCGTGTCTCCACCGCTACCAGTTTCGCCACCGCCACTACCAGTTTCGCCACCACCGCTACCAGTTTCTCCACCGCCGTTGCGATTAGAACCGATTCTTAGTTCGGCGCCTGCCACTCGCAAAACGAGCTGGCCATTTTCCCAGCGACCTTGGTCTTCACTGCTTGGCCCCTCGCCTAAAACTCTCGCAATCTCGCTAAAGTTTAGAGCATAGGTCTCCGGATCTGCGCTTAGACTGACCTTCGTCACCAAACCTGCTAAAACTCTGTGATGATAATAAGCCCCACCGCTTACACCCGGTCGAGCGTAGACAGGTATCGCAATCATCTTGCCACTTAATTGAGCAACCCGCGGATGGGCCGGTGATACTTTTATTATTTCTCCACCGATACTGACAGCTAGATAATGAGCATCTCGGTAAGCCCGACTCATATTAGGAAACCAGCCCTGAGGAAGCGTCTCTTTCTTCATCGTCCCGTTTAACTGTGCACAACGGACGAGATGTCTATAAGCAACGGCCCCCACAAGATCGGCAGGAATATCAAGAATTGCAAAGTCTGTTTTAGGATAATCATGCAGAACCGGCAGCGTGAAGCTTTTCGAGATCGATTCTGCTTGGGGCGCTAGTTGTATCTTAACTTGGGCTTCTCGCCTGCCTTGCAAGTTATGGCTATTGGTCATCACCACTGGTCGACCGTCGAGATCGATAATAACCCCTGAGCCTCTGAGAGTGCCTAAAACTTCGACAATAGACTGTTTTTGATCACGATTTAAAGGGATAGGTTCTGTGATGGTTTGGCCCCAACATAGAGTGCAAACTCCGAAAATCATGGAGATTACATACACCCTAAAATGTGCCCAAAAGGCTTTCATACCCTAGATATTTGCAACGCTTGTGCCGGCCGAGTTTCGTGCTTCAGCTCATTTAAGCAATCCCCGTAAGCGCCACAATCCGAATAATCTTCTCCTCCCGCGACAACTTCTCCGCACACATTTTCCGGCGATGGATCTCCATCCTCTTAGGGTTTCCACCTCGGCGCATACGATGAAGAGTCGTCGCGACTCTAGCTGCCGCTGCTGTGGCATCAAGGCCCGAGGTGATTTTCTGTAACGTCAGATGGATGTCTTCCTCGCTGATTCTTCCGCGAGTATTCAACCAAATCTCTTCTGCAAAGAGATCGTAGGCACAAAGAGTGTCTTCACCATGAAGCCAAGTCGGAAACTGGTCGAGCGGATCAAACATCTCAAGGCAGCCCTGAATGGCGTCCATCTCATCCACAACACGATAGGCACCGTCGCTAAGATAGCGCGTTTCATCAAAAACGATTCGGCGATTCGAGTCAGGTCGCTGCTGAGTCTTCCAGACATTCGTCAAGCACCAAGAAAGATAGCGGGTCTTGGCGATCGCTTCGGTGGTTTTTTTATTTCGCATGAAACTGAATTGAATATCATCCAGATATTCATTCAAACCCAACTGATCTTTTTTCAATAAGTAGTCAGCGATCGGGAAAGCGTACCTGTCGTATTCATCAATGGTGTTATGGCCTCCGCCGGACCATTCGCGGAAACCGCCAATTCCAAGTGGGTTCCAATAATCGAGGACGCGCTGAATGACTTCGATGTCAGACATCTTTCGCAGGGCCGGAATGAGAGGAGACATTGATAAACCGGTAGACCACCGGCGGGGATAAAGTGAGAACTCAATTTAAAACATAGGTTCCATAATGTCGTCCAAAGATTTATTAAGAGTGCATTGGCGCACATAGCCATTGAAAGGGCTTTACTAACATATGGCTTCTCGCCAGAATTTTCGAAACCTAAAAAGGCGGACGCGTTATGAAAACAATCTCTCTCCTCTTACTGAGCTCCCTCATTCTTGCAGGGTGTGCCTCTGAGTCTAATCAAGCTTTGAAAGTCAGTCAGTCAGAGTCGGCAGGAACGGCTTCACAATATCAAGGCCCGAAGCGCCCGATCATGATCGGAAAGTTCGATAACAGAAGTGGCTTCATGCGAGGCATCTTCGTCGACGGACCGGATCGTCTTTCTAGCCAGGCAAAGTCTGTGCTTATTGGCCATCTTCAGCAAACGGGCCGCTTCTCTGTCCTTGATCGCGACAACATGGAAGAAATCGCAGGGGAAGCGAAGATCGCGAACAAAAAGCAAGCCCTCAAAGGCGCTGACTACACCATCACCGGTGACATCGTTGAGTTCGGCCGTAAGGAAACCGGAGACCGCCAATTGTTCGGCGTTCTCGGCAGCGGAAAGAAGCAGACTGCTTATTCAAAAGTCACATTGAACGTCGTCGATGTCTCGACGTCTGAAGTGGTCTACTCTGCCTCGGGTGCCGGTGAGTACGCACTCAGTAACCGCGAAGTGGTCGGCTTCGGTGGAACGGCTGCCTACGATTCGACACTCAACGGCAAGGTCCTTGATTTGGCCATGCGTGAAGCGGTCGATCGCCTAGTGGAAGGTATCGAAAAGAAACAATGGGCGAATAAATAATAATGAAACTCCTCATTCTTCTCCTCCTCACAAGCTGTGCCTCTCAATCCATCTACTATTGGGGGCACTATGAGGAACTTCTCTATAAGCAGTATCAAACCCCAGGTGAAGCAACGCCGGACAATCAGGTGTTGAAGCTCGAGGAAGATATCCAAATTGCAAAAAGCAAAAATAAGCCTCTTCCTCCAGGTTTCTACGCCCATCTCGGTTACCAATATTTGCAAATGGGCAAAACTGACGAAGCGAAGAGAAGTTTTGAAGCGGAGAAAACTCAATTCCCTGAATCGGCCGTGTTGATGGATCGGTTTTTAAGCAAGTTCAAGAAAGGCAAAACGAAATGAAACAAGTTTTTCAGTATGTTGTCCTACTTGCACTTTTTGTCGGCTGCGCGACCCCGTACAACTACGAGAAGTTTCGGGAGGCCAAGCCACGCTCGATCTTGATTTTGCCTCCGATGAATCAAAGCACAGATGTCAGAGGCACCTACAGCTATTTGTCGACGGTCACTATGCCTGTTGCGGAGAGAGGCTTCTATGTTTTCCCCGTCGCTGTGGTTGATCAGATGATGAAAGAAAACGGCCTTCCGTCGGCTAATGAAATGCATCAGGCTTCGATTAAAAAGATTAGAGAAATCATGAGCCCTGATGCCATTCTCTATTTGACCCTTGAAAGGTACGGGACGACCTACGTCGTCGTCGATAGCCAGACGACTGTAACCGTTTCAGGAAAACTCATCTCTGCAATTACGGGAGAAGTTATCTGGGAAGGTAAAGCCAGCGCGACTCCTGGCTCTTCATCGGGCAACAGCGGTATCGCCGGACTACTCGTCGCTGCGATTATTAAACAGGCCGTGAGCTCCAGCACTGATGAAGCTCACAAGGTTTCAGCGCAAGCCAATCAGATGCTGTTTAACGGTAAAGACACGGGGCTTTTGAATGGCCCTTATGCTCCGAATTCGTTTGAGTAGCTCGCGCTAGTAGACAACTTCCACGGAAAAGTTCCCGCGGTAGCTGCCACCGGGAGTTGTAATGGGCACCAAAGCAATACGGGCGCCGATGTAGATGTCCTGTCGACGATTATTGGGCAAAAAGCCCGTGCCCACGGGGAAAGACGTAAAGTTTGAAACGGTGATGTTGTAAACTCCGGCACCGTTGAGTGATACCGTCGAGGTCGTCGGCAAGATGATCGTGAACGCCGTGTTGCGCGCACCCTGCACTCTGAAGCTTGCGTTCTGAGCGGTTTCTCCTGTTCCCGACGCCACCACATAGGGACCAGACCCGGCCACCACTGTCCCAAAACTCATATCTGATCGCTGATCGATGGAAATCGCCTGGGACCAGGCCGCTGTAGAAACGACGAACAGAAACACAGAAAAAATAAATTTCATCAGTTCTCCACTTCGAGGTTCAACTCGATGGAAGGGTTCTCAGTGTCCGTGAAAGCGACCTCTTCACTTCTCACGTAGCGATTGGTGAGTCGATCCAGCACCCGCACGCGGATTTTTTTGTTCACTGGCACGTCTTCCACCAGATAGTAACCATCGCGCTCCCCTTTGGAAAACGCAAGTATCTCGTCACCGGAGTAAACATTGATCAGGTACCGATCACCATCGTACTTCGATGAAATGACGCCGTAAACCTCGCCGCGCACGATGAAGGGAAAGTCGACGTGCGCCGTCTTGCCTCCGCGAAGATAAATGTCCTTGGCTACGACCGAGGGGCGGTAATAGATGTTCTGGATTTTCGGCACCACCACTTCGACGCGCGTGCGCAACCAGGACTGAAGTCCGTAAAACATGGCGTTTCCGTCTTTGTCGGTTTGCGCGAACATGCGATTTTGGCCGTTCTTGAATTCGATCTTAGGTAGCATCGGTTCGTCATCGTCGTACTCGCCGTTTTCGTTTAGGTCGAGAAAGGCACGCGCGACGAGCTGAGACGTTTCGATGTTCCGCTCGGCCATGATCTCCGCACGATTGGTTTTCTTATCGTAGGTGAGCAAGCTGCCGATCCCGATGGTGATCGACATGTCGCTTTCAGAATTTGCACTCACAGTGCCGAATCCGAGGAAGCGGCGAAAGTTCTTCTCTGCAGACGCCAGCACCCAGTCGACGTCGGGCGCGTAGGTGCGCTCCAGTGCCACACGAAATCTCCCCTCTGGCCGGTCGTAGGAGGTCTGCCAGCTGACCTTGTCTGACGAGCGCTCCTGCGTGTAGTTGTTCGACACACGGTGGGTGAGGACACCCAAGTGCGTGAAGCGCAGAAAGGCTTCGCCGTCGTAGCGGTCAGTTTCTTTTTCCCAACTCACGACGTTGCCTGCATAAAAATTTGAGCGACCGAAGCCCAGGCGATTGATGAGCTTGTTGGTCGAGCGGTCTTCGACGTCGAGTTCGTAAAGATGGTCAAATCCCACGAGTAGGCCGCGGAACATGTTGGCGTTCAGCCCCACAAAGATTTCCTTGTCGAGTTTCACATCACGAGTGTCGTTATAAAGCACGTAACCGTTATAGTTCGTGAGCCGCGTGAAGATGTTAGTGGCGTCTAAGTTCGTGTTCGTGCTGACGCCCACGAGGCTCCCGTCGCTCGACTGGGCCTGCGAAAACGTGTACGCGCTGTCGAAGGCGATGCCTTTGAAGTCGGTTTGAAAGCGGGTCGCGTCGTCTTGCTTATAATAGAGCGAGAGCAGGTTCGTTCGACCGACTCGCGAGTCGAGGTTGAGGTAATGGTCTTGGACACCTGTCTCTGTCTCCCCCACCGCAACATTGTATTCGACTTTTTTAGAGCTCAGCATGCTCTCATCAACAAGGTAGCTCTCGTAGCGGTGCTCGATGTTACCGAATGGCCCGTAGAAGATGAGGTGGATGCGGTTCAGTCCAAGAACCAGCGGTACACCTTGAACGAGATAGCGCTGATCTTCCGTCGGCTCGGTCGTCGCGACCAAGACGTCGTTGCGGTAGATCTCGAGGTACCAACCGGTACGAAGCTCTCCCTGAAAATCCTGGGTCAAAAAATTCGTCGATCGTTCAAGGTCACGGTTGTTGAAATTCACGCCCGTGAGTTTTCCGGTGCTTCGAAGGTAAGGCGTGGTGTAGGTCTGGAGATTTCCCATCTCAAAGAACGTCATGCGCGAACTCGGATCACCTTCGCGTTGCGGGTCCGAACGGGAAAGAGAAAACCAATCGGTTTTGTAGGTGTCGTTCACTCCACGCACGTTCGACTTCATTGAAAACATGGCGACCTCGCTACGCAAATAGAGGTCGTGGGCGGACTGGTTCGTGGTATGGCCCGTACTGCCGGATTTGAGATTATTTCTTTCGTAGCGCTGAAAGAGGTTCACGCCGTCGAGCCACTCGTAGGGGCTGGTTTCAAGGGGAAGCTGCTCGCTTTCGCGACTGATGCCACCTTGGCTTTCTTTGAGTTTCTGCTGTTGAACCGCTGGCAGTGTCTTGGCGGAGAGGATGGTGACAAGTGACTTTTTCTCATCGATATCCATGTGCACTTCGAAGAGGTGGCGCAAGATGGGTTCGTCGACGTACCACACACCGTCGTAGTAGCTGAAACTTTCGCAGGGAAACTTTTTTGATTTTCCGCTGAGAAAAATTTCACAGCTTTTTGCGTCGATCTTGTAGCTCACGGTTTCACTGCGCACGTACCCTTGAAGAATGCCGGAGTCAGCAGAGCCTTCGACGAAAAAACCCATGGCCTTGATGGTATCCTCGCCCGGATAAAGCCACTGGTCTTTAGAGCGGATCAGCAATACGCCGTCGCTCAAGACATCACGTTCTTGCGCTCGCAGACTCATCACGTACTCTTCCACGCCGAGAGCTGCCCCATCCGCCGCGCGGACCTCGATCCCAAGCAAGAGCAGCAAGCAGGCGCAGATGAATTTAGAGAGCGATAGATTTTTCCGCAATTTTTTCTTCGGCTCCGTTGAAGGTCTCGACGTAGATCAGGGTCGCCTTCACGGCTTTTTTCAGATTGTCACTGTCGCTGAACGGGAAGTTGAAGGTCATGGTTTTGTTGAACGACTGAATGCCTTTAACCAGCGCGAGGTTGAGCGCATTGCCATCTTTGTCAGTGCCAGTGACTCGGAATTCGCCGTAGGGAAAATAGCCCTCGCCCTTCGTCATGCTCACGCTGTAGCGCGGTCCTTCTGGCGTCGTGATCAATTTAAAGTCGTCGATAACGGCTTCTTTTTTCACGGGCTCCAGACGCAAAAGGCCCGGGATCGACACGGCGACACGCGCATCGAGATACATACCCGGTTTGTTTTTCTTTTCGACGTAGTTCGGATCCTTCACGTCGATTGGTGAGAAACGTACGTGGGCGCGATAGTCCCCCGCCTTCAATCGACGGTCTTTCTTCACCATGATCCGTACCACTTGTTCTTCATTGGGTCGCAACGTGATCTTCTTTGGAGAAAAGCGCATGAGCTTCACTAGTGAGTTTTCCTGCTGGGAAGTGTCGGCGACTTCTTGATATTTTCCATCCGGACCTACGACGTAGAAGATCGCTTCGATGCTGTATGTGGTGACTGCGTTAGAAGAGTTTTTCACGGATACCGTGGATACGGACTTCCGCACATCGAAGTGAGCGGCTGTGGGAAACACAGTGATGTTAGCGAAGGCAGAGACTGAAAACAAAAAGAGAAAGATGTATTGGATCACGTGAAGCCTAGGAAAAGAGAGAAGGTGAGCGAACTCACCTTCTCGAGTTGTACTAGTAGACGACTGTGACAGTGAAGTTGGTGGCGTACGCGCCGACAACTTGAGCTGCACCGATAGCTGCGTGGGTTGCACCGACGCGCAACGTTTGTGTACCACCAGCACCGAGCAAGCCTGTGCCAGCTCCGGCCGCAGGTGTTGACGTGAAACCAGAAACGGCGATCGTTTCGTTGGCACCGCCGCCACCAGTGATCATGGTCACGGTGCCGTCGGCCGGCAATGTGATCGAGTACGCCGTACTTGGTGCACCTGAAACGGTGAAAACCGCAGCTGAACCAGCTGCTGGCGCAACAGTCCCTGAGGCATCGCCTTGGTATACGTTACCAAAGTCGAGGTCCTGCACTTGTGCGATCGAGATCGCAGCGAGAACATCAATTAATGCTTGAGCCGTCGTGGAAGCGGCTTGGGCTCCCATCGGAACGGCGATTAGCAAAGCTAACAGCAGTTTTTTCATCCTTACTCCTTGAATATCCAGACTAAGCTCATTCTTAATCTGCATCTTCAATTATTAAGGCTTACCCAAAAACTATTAAGTTAACTTATTAGCAATTTTTAATCCACATTTAGTTCAATATATTCGATTAGTTATGCACGCTTTACGAAGGAAAAGTTTGCCACGACACTAAGCGCATTAAGAAATTACGTCACGCTGCGCTATGATTTTATTTCGTTCTCACGCCATAAGACTCGATTACTTACAAGTCAAAATATCCGTGTAACGCTCGCCGTTGAGCGTTCCGCGCGAAATACGAACCAGTTTCTCGCCTTGCTTAAAGTACTGACTGGTTTCTTGCAGCTCAGACGTCGTCGTGCGCACCTGCAAGAGATTCCCAAGACAAGCCGCCGACATCAACGTGCCATCCTCAGTTCGAAACTGAATACGATTGGCAGGAATGATTAGGTCTGAGGCCTCGGTGGTAAAACGATAGAGCTTGGTGCGACCTTGAGGATATTCCCTCACACGAAATTCTGCGACCTCATCGAGAATCCCCTTCGAGGACTCACAATGCGTGTAAATCCCCTTAAGATCAGGGCAAGCGAGGGCGGGATAAGCAATCAATAAA
>JAKFUR010000070.1 GCA_021732585.1 Bacteriovoracaceae bacterium | reverse complement strand
TAGTAAGTAGTTTGCTGTGCATGTGGCGGCTTATTTATTGGCGGGGACTAAGGCAGCAGCGATCAGTGAAGGAGTGGCGACGACAAATCCGTGGACCAGTCTTTCAGGGTTGAGGAATTAGTATGAAGCGTAACCTCCTTTTAAATCAAACCGCTGTGAGTGTGAATGTCAGTGCCATCAATGCTGAGAAAGTCAGTTTTGAATGGGCCGGTAGCACGCACAGTTTTGAACTGATTCAGCGTTCTGGTGACACAGTCGTTCTGCGAGATGCTCAAGGCGTGCAACACCGCTTGCAAGTGACGTCAGGGCTTATCTCGGGAAGTGGACTTGATGCTGAGATTGTCGATGCGACAGCGGGTGCGAAGAAGAAAGCTGCCGTCCTTGGCGGATTGAATGCTCCGATGCCCGGTAAAGTCTTTAAGGTGCTGGTGAAAACCGGTGAGGCCGTGACAAAGGGTCAAACTCTTCTCGTGCTTGAAGCCATGAAGATGGAGCACACCATTAAGGCCGACAAGGATGGCAAGGTTCGTAAGATTCTCTTTAAAGAGGGAGATCTTGTTCAAGGGGGCATGGCCCTCGCGGAGCTTGAATGATTCGCATTGTAGAAGTCGGACCGCGCGATGGTCTGCAAAATGAAAAAAGTATTCTTTCCACGGACGACAAGTTCGAGTTTATTCGTCTCTTGAGTGAGACCGGTCTTAAGACTATTGAAACAACAAGCTTTGTGAAAGCGCCCGCCATCCCGCAAATGGCGGATGCTCATGATCTCTATACGCGTGTACGTGATCACCTGGGAAAAACGGAAGTCAGTTATCCCTGTCTCGTGCCGAATATGCACGGCCTTAATGATGCCCTGGCTTTGGGAGTTAGAGAGATCGCACTTTTTTCGGCCACATCAGACACGTTTGCTAAAAAAAATGTGAATGCTACCGTCGCTGAGACGTTTGATCGCATGCGGCCTGTGGCCCTTGAGGCTAAGAAAAATGGTCTACGTGTGCGTGCCTATGTATCAACCGCTTACGGCTGCCCTTATGAAGGAACCATTGCACTTTCTAAGCTTGCGAAGGTGATTGAAGACTTCATGGCGATGGATGTGTACGAAATTTCCATTGGCGATACCACCGGTATCGCGACACCTAAACAAGTGGAAGAAAGTCTCAAAGTGTTAGTTCCACAGTTTGGTGTTTCTAAGCTGGCGATGCATTTTCACGATACCCGCGGCATGGCACTGACAAATATCCTTAAATGTATCGAAGCAGGCATCACGACGTTCGATGCTTCAGCGGGTGGTTTGGGCGGTTGCCCTTACGCCAAAGGTGCCACAGGAAATGTGGCCACGGAGGATGTCTGGTACCTCTGCCACTCTTTGGGACTTAAGACCGGAGTGGATCTGGATAAACTTGTGGCGGCTTCGAGCTTCATTCTTAAAAAAGTCGGTAAAAAAACCGCTTCAAAGTTTTTGCGCGCTTATTTGAATACCGGAGTTGTATGAAAACTGCTCACGAGCATATCGAAACGGAAATGAAGGGCCATGTCCTGTGGGTATGGCTTAATCGCCCAGAAGCGAGTAATGCTTACTCTGAGAGCATGGTGGTGGATATTCCTGCTGTGTTGGATGCTGCTAATAAAGATCGCCAGGTACGGGTTGTTGTCATCGCGGCCAATGGGAAAAATTTCTGTGCGGGTGGTGATGTGAAGGCCATGAAAGATCGCACCGGTATGTTTGCTGGCGAAGCCAATGAACTACGCGAGCGTTACATGGAAGGTATTCAGCAGATTCCACTCGCTATTGCGCGCTTAAAGAAGCCACTCATCATGATGGTGCAAGGTGCTGCGGTGGGGGCCGGTTGTGATCTGGTTGCTATGGGAGATTTGCGTGTGGCCGCTGATACAGCTGTGTTCGCAGAAACTTTCACGAAAGTAGGATTAGTTCCGGGTGATGGCGGTGCTTGGTTCCTTATCCGTGCCGTGGGACACGCCAAAGCCACCGAAATGTTTTTTACCGGAAAAAATTATTCAGCTTCCGAAGCCCAAAATATGGGACTCATTCATGAAACCGTCCCATCGGACCAGTTGGTTCGTCGGACGATTGAGCTTGCTGACCAGTTGGCATCGTTGCCACCCATCGCTGTCCAACTAACTAAAAAGGCGCTTCAACACGCTTACGAATCAACTCTTCCGCAGCACTTGGATGTGGTCGCCGCCTTCCAAGCGATCACCCAACGCTCATCGGACCATCAGCGTGCTGTCGACAGTTTGCTCAGCCGCACGCCTGCGAGCTACCAAAACGAGTAAAATTTTTTTTTGACATAGCCCGTTGCCATCCCAACAATGGATTTAAGGGGATATGTCATGAAAATATTTGCAGGCTTAATTGCCACGCTCTTGCTCTCTAGTTGCACCACGATTCATTTTCGTTCTAACAATGTCGTGCCAGTGACATTCCTAGGAAATCCCGAACATCAAAAAGAAGTTGTGATTGAAGGCAAACGCGACTTCTTCTGGTGGGGCGCTGATCCTGACTTCGCGGTTGTCTTCGTTGACGAAGAAGTAAAACGCGCTGGCTACAAGTCACTTTCGAAAGCCATCATCTACGAACAAAAAAGTCCCGCCGATCAACTTATTAGTTTCCTAACTTTTGGCATTTATCTTCCACGTGCGTGGACGATCACCGGATACACCGAAGGGGAAGCGACTGCACAACCGACAACAACGACTCAACCTTAGTTTTTGACCGTCAGGAAGACTGTCTTCCAAGGATGGATAATTTGGGCCATGGATGGCCCCTTTTTATTTCTGACAAACGCTCATAAATTGCGAACTGCTTTATCGTCTGCGCTCTCCCGTCTTGCGACGTGCAGGCAGCACGCCTCAGCCGGTCAAGCTAGACTCTTAGCATTTCATCAATTTCTGAACGTTTGTAGTGAGTCTAGCCAGATCTGTGTTTGTTGAGGAGTTTTGAAGAGATACACTCTCAAGTGCGCATACTCAGGGGACGAGAGCCATTCGGTATATTGCTTTTTTCGAGAGTCGTAGGTGTGCCATGCCCAAAGAATTATAGAGTCTTGTGAGAAGAACACTTTGAAAAAACTCTCTTGGTTCCCTGCCCAAAGTTTTTCTTTGCTAATGATCCTTAGAATAGAACGCTTAATCACACGCCACATAACGACTGACTTAGAGTAATCCAGCCAGATCAGAGTGTCGCATTTCGCCCAGGTGAGATCGCGGACTTTGTTGTAATTGCCATGAATCACAAAGCGTTCACTGACTTCAGTTTCGGTCATTATTTTGCTTCTGAAGTCTTCTTGGGATGATTCCTGCCAATGAGGGTTCCAAAACAAAGCATCAAGCTCAATATCATGGAGAGACAGCTTTTGGCTGAGTGTCCTGGCTAGAGTCGTCTTGCCTGCACCACTGGTCCCTACAATCATGATACGAGAAAGCATATTTAGCTCAGAGATTTTATGAGATCGGCGAGGAAGTCGTCTTTGACGTCCTTGATCTCTTCTTCGCTCATACCAACAAACGTCGTGCGATCTTGCACGGTCATGGCTTCGTCATGGGTCACGACAAAGCGTGAGGGATGGCGAGGGACTTCGCGGCCATAAATCTTACGTTGCTTGGCGTACGTCATCACCAGGCGCTTGCGCGCACGCGTAATGCCTACATAGCAAAGACGACGCTCTTCGCCGATATCGCCGTTTTCTTGAATGGTCTTTTTATGAGGTAGTAGTTCTTCTTCCATACCTACGAGATAGACATAGTCATACTCGAGGCCTTTAGAAGAATGTAGCGTCATAAGGGTCACTTCATGGCGCTTTTCATCTCCACCGCCAGTATTGCGGCTGTCCTGTGAATCAGAAAGGAGAAGTCGTTCGACAAAGGTACGCAAACTAGCGTCTTCACCAAAGCGATCTTGAAAGCGAATCGCTGAGTTAATAAAATTCTCAACGTCTTCTTTTTTGCGAGCGGCGAACTTCGTGCTGTCGTAGCTCTTTTCAACGTAGGCCAAATAGTCCGTACGACGGATGACTTCTTTTACACCTTCAACTAGACCTTGCTTCTCAAACACATCTTTCATGTCTCTGATGAGTTCTGTGAAAGTCGTGAGTTCAGCGCGCTTATTGTTAGGAGCTTCTTGTTCAATGACGTTAAAAAGGGGAGTCTTCGTTTCGCCTGAAACCTTGAGGTACTTATCAAGCGTTACGTTGCCGATACCACGGTTGGGAGTATTGAGAATGCGGCGAAGACCTAACTCATCACGTGGATTCATAATCACTGTGAGGTAAGCGATGAGGTCTTTGATTTCTTTTTTCTCGTAGAACTTCTGCCCGCCAATAATATTGTACGGCACTTGATTGAGACGGAATTGGTCTTCAAATGGAGGGATTTGGGTATTGCTGCGATAGAGTAGGGCCATTTCCCCGAGGTGCACACCGTCTTTCTGAAGCTGAATAATATCGTCCACCACGACTGAAGCTTCGTGATCGCCATCGGCGGCTGACCACAGAAAGGGTTTCTCACCACCGACCTGCGAAGTACGCATGGTTTTATCTTTACGGTTTTTATTTTCCTGAATCACGAGATTGGCGAGATCAAGGATAGGCTTGTAAGAGCGATAGTTCTCTTCCAGCTTGATTACTCGAGCACCGGCAAACCGTTTCTCGAAATTCAAAATATTACTAATGTCGGCGCCACGGAATGAGTAGATGGCTTGGTCGTCATCTCCCACCACGCAAATATTATTATGAGTTGAGGTGAGGCCTTGGATAAAGCGGAACTGAAGTCCGTTGGTATCTTGATACTCATCCACCATCAAGTATTTCCAGCGCTCAGAGTACTTCTTGGCGACCTCAGGGTGGGCATCAAAGAGTTTCACGACGAGGAAAAGAATATCGTCGAAATCGAGCGCATTATAGAAACGCAACTTGTCTTGGTAGAAAGGGTAAACCATTTCCACTGCGCCATCGTAAGGATTCTCTGGGTCGTAGTACTCGCTCTTCACAAACTCTTCGGCCGAGATGCCTTTGTTTTTGAGCCAACTGATCTTTGATTGCACCATGCCCTTCTCAAAACTCTTGTTGGCACGGTAGTTCTTGAGCGCCTCGCGCACGATGCTCATCTGGTCAGCTGAATCATAGATCGTGAAAAGATTGTTGTAGCCCAGGTGATGAATGTCTTCACGCAGGATACGAATCCCCAATGAGTGAAAGGTGCTCATGGTGAGACCTTTGCGCAGCTTTGATTGCGGTACTAATTTTTTCACCCGTTCCTGCATTTCTGCAGCGGCTTTATTGGTGAAACTTACAGCGAGGATTTGATGACCTGGTAGGTGAAGATTCTCAAGCATGTGAGCGATGCGATAAGTGATCGAGCGGGTTTTTCCAGAGCCGGCACCCGCCAAAATAAGCACCGGGCCATCGACTGTTTCGGCGGCGGCACGTTGTTCGGGATTAAGTCCTGAGAGTGAAATCATGGGTAAATCAGTCTATGGGCCCGAGGTTAAACTGTCACTCTAAGGTACGCCTTCCTTTGGACAATTCAGTGTGTCATGAGCTAAAATGCCCGCTATGACAAAACTGAAATATCTCAATACCTCAGCTCTTCCTTACGCCAATGGGCCTCTGCACTTCGGGCATATCGCTGGAGTTTATTTACCCGCCGATATTTACACCCGCCACCTGAAGCTTAAGGGTGAGCACGCCGTTCATATTTCTGGCTCCGATGAGCACGGTGTGGCGATTATGCAGAACGCCCAGAAAGCAGGCCGCAAGTACCAAGACTACGTCAACGATTGGCACAAAACGCACAAAAACTTGTTTGATCGCTACCAAATTCAATTCGATTTTTTTGGCCAAACTTCAAGCGACTATCACCGCGAAGAGACCCTCAAGTGGTTCAAGGTGCTGAACGACAAAGGCATGATTGAAAAGCGCGCGGAGAAACAGCTTCAGTGCCAAGACTGCAATAACATGTTGCCCGACCGTTTTGTGGAAGGTGAGTGCTACGTTTGTGATTACAAAGAAGCCCGTGGTGACGAGTGTCCCAATTGCGGCACGTGGATTGAACCGCTCAAACTCAAGAACCCTATTTGCAAATTCTGTAATAGCAAAAACGTTCTCGCAGTGGACTCTTACCAGTGGTACCTGCAGCTTTCTAAATACCACGCCAAATTCCAAGACTGGTTTAAGACCAAGCAAAATTGGCGTAAGAGCGTGGTGCCGTTTGTCGAATCGCTTTCAAAAGATGAGTTGGTTGATCGTGCCATCACACGCGATTTAGATTGGGGCATTGACGTGCCGTTGCCTGAAGCCAAAGGCAAGAAGCTTTACGTTTGGTTTGATGCGCCGATTGGCTACGTGAGCAACACGAAGAAGTGGCTCGAGACGATCGGATCGAAAGACGACTATCTTAAAGACTGGTGGAACTCAAAAGATACCGTCATCACGAACTTCATCGGAAAAGACAATATCATCTTCCACTCGATCATTTTTCCCGTCATGAGCATGGCGAGCGGTATTGTGAATCCCGTCACAGAACTTCCGGCCAACCAGTATGTAAATCTGGAAGGCAAACAGTTCTCAAAGTCGAAGGGGTGGTATGTTGATGCTGATGAGGCGATCAATATGTTCGGTGCGGATGCCTTGCGCTTCTACTTAACGTCTCTCATCCCAGAGACATCAGATTCAAGCTTCACCTGGAAAGGGTTGGAGCTCAAAATAAATTCTGAGCTTGCTAATAATCTGGGTAACTTTGTGAACCGCGCGATGAAATTCCTCGCCAGCAAATGGCCGGAAGGCATTCCAGCTTCGACGTTTGAAGCCTTTGTAAAAGAGGGACGTGATGTGGAGCTCGCTAAGTTCATCAAAGATCAGCACGCACTTCTAGACTCACATCAAATCAAAAAAGGCCAAGAGCACATCATGGAGCTTGGGGCCATGGTGAACCAATTCATCACCGAGAAAGCTCCTTGGACACAATTTAAAACTGATACCAATGCAGCTGCTGAAACGATCGCCACGGCTTCGGCCTACACGCTTGCTTTAGGTGTATTACTGGCCCCTTACGTGCCAGGATTGTCAGAGAAGATTGTCGCTTACTTTGGATTGAAGTCTGATAATGCTGCCGTCGCGGCGATTTATCGTGGTGATGTTGAAGCGCTGAAAAAAGTTTTTGTGAATGGCTTCAAGCTAGAAGTTGTTCCTGAGGGGCTTGTACCAAAAATTGATCCACTGAAGATTGAAGAGCTTGATGCGAAATTGAAGGCCAAAACTGCCGTCTAATGACGATGGCTTCGCTTCTCTGGGATCGCTGCGCCCCAAGACTTGATGACATATCCCGTCTCTGAATCCACTTCGGCAAAGAAGCTGGTGTATTCACCTTTCTTGCCTGTGATCTTTACCGTGACTCTTTCAACATATCTACCTGCATCGCCATCTGGAACGACGTAGGACTCCTCTGGAGTCACTGAATAACTCTTCAAGTTGGGTCCACCAATACGCTTTATATGAGTCACAAGTTTTTTGCGCCATTCAGGTGAGGGTTTGTTGGCCATTTTCAACTGACGGATGTTCTGCACACCGGGGGGAAGAGACCCATAGAAAGGGCGAGTCCCTTTTTTGAGTGGTGCTGCCTGAATGACTTCATCGCCAATTTTAGTCGCTGGTTCTGGTTGTGACACCGTAGGTGCCTGGGTCTGCGGCACAGGGTCTGGCGCTGTCGCAGTGGGTGCAGGTTGTTGACGCTGCCAAAGCATAATACTGGTGGTCACAATACCGATGATGAGGAGAACACGTAAGAGATGACGACGATTCATTCAAGAACGATGAAGCCAAGGTCAAGCACCTTGAAGGGTTTGTGACCGCCATACTCAATGTCAGTGTATTCATCTTGTCCTGCTGCGGATTCAAAGCAGTCAGAACAATTGGTGAATTGAGCGCGCAATCGGCAAGTGAACGTTGTGCCTGGTGGGATCCACTTATTCATTTCTAGCAACAAGACGCTTGAAGAAGCCGGGCCAGGAATCTGATTCACAGGGATTTTATCTGCGTCGTCTGCAGTGAGATTAAAGTCATTATAGGGTTTCGTGAGAGTTTCGATGTAGCTCAATTGAGGTTCAATTTTCGCCAAGAACGCCATCTCCATACCAGGAACAAAGCGGGCAAGACATTCGGCTGGCGAGAAGTCAGGAGTGCCAAAGCCGAGGCAGTCTTGATCTTCGAGTTGCAAAATATTTTTGCGGAAAAAGTCTTGAGACACCCAGCGGGTTTCATTGTTACTAGACGTTTGAACTAAGCAAACAGGGTGAAGCGCCTTGGCCGGGTAAGTGCTCGAGCTTGAAGCCGGCTTTCTGAAGCGTGCGCCATCAGTTGGCAAGACATCGCCATCCGTACAGGTCACAGCGCCTTCGCTGAGGCTCGGGAAGCCGTTGATAGAGCAAGGCTGAGTTTGCGGATTTGAATACGAAGTATTATTGACCTTCATGTGGGCCCATGGAGTGGCAAGGATCGTGACGCCACCAATAGAAACGTTCGAGCGGTTAACCATGTCTAGACCAATCCCCACGATCTCTCCTGGAGAGATACGGTTGTTTCCATTGTTGTACTCTGGGCCCGCGATGCCGACTGTAGGTGAGATCACACGGCCTTGGAAGAGCACGTTCGATGCAATGGATTGACCAAAGCTCTGGCTGTCATCAATGAAGATCGTGGAGTAGGCGCCCGTGGTTTTATAGTCCAGGGCAGCTTTAGGGACCAGCACACTTTTCACGCGATTGACTTCATCTACCGTCGTAGGAGCCGCTTTGTTACCACTAATTGTGTTCGCAAAGTAGCTACCAAACATAGACGAGAAGAAGCCACCGACAGTGCTATTGAGAAGACCGGTAGGAGTCACCATGGCAAATGAGTCTTGGCGAGTCGTTGAGTCGGATGATGAAGTGGAGAAAGTACCGTTGTCGTCATAGTGACGGAACAACAAAAGACCGTACATATCAAGAAGCTTCTCTGATTTCTCTTTGGTGAAGTTCGAGCAAGCATCACGTGAAATAAAATGATAAATATTGCGCGCCATCGCTTGTGACCATCTGCGAGCGGTTACCTGGCGAACAGAGTAGTACCAGTCGTAGGCAGCATTTGGGCCAAGGTTAACAATTGCTTTGCCGGTTTTATTGTAGTCGGAGCCTTTGCCGGTCATGTCACCTAGGAAGGCGAAGGACTCTGCCAAGACGAGCATCACATGGTCAACGGCTGTGTTGTGATCCATGAAACATTCATTCTTTAAACTATCAGTGAGGGCGACAAGATAGTGAGAAGTGAACATGCCACCGTTGTGAGTGTCTTCGAGCGGGAAGCCTGGCTGTGAAGGCTCGTAGAGCAAATAGTCCGGGTAAGAAATTCGTTCATCGGCTAAGCTGCTAATGCCGGGAGCGTGAAGTGGATGGTCTTCTGTCATGGGACGACGACCGAAGACGAAGTTACCAAAAGCCCAGTCACCCAGGGATGGGCGCGCGTTCATGGCGTAGGAGAAATAGTCGGCAATGCCTTCGCCCATGGCACCAAGCTCAGAGTAGAAGCCGTAGTAAGGGAAGGCCTGGTACTTCAGCGGTTCCCACACTGCGCCGATCTTTTCAGCGTTGCGCATGTTCAAGAACAAGGTCATGAAGGCGTGACCCATTTCATGATAAATGACAGAAGGGTCTTGCACCATGAGAACAGAGAAGGGCTTGCCCGCCGAGTAGCCAGGATAAGATGTCCAGCCCAGCTTAACAGAGTTAGAAACAGGTTCGTAGAATGCGTTGTTGCGCAAACTCTCATCTGTTATTGATGAGAAGACGGTCAACTGCGCTGCTTTCGTCATCTGGCTTTTGCTGGCGAGATACTTAAACCACCACGTGCCCATGTCAGCGAGCTCATAGGGAACTGCAGGCGGAAGACTCTTGCTGCCGCCGACGTGGAGTTGTTGGTGAATGAACTGCATAGAGCCCATCATGCGCTCTACGACTTTGTTGGTGTGGTACATTGCTTGGACTTGATAAAACTCTGTGCTGCCTGCTGGAAAGATCCAGTTTCCACCGTTCGATTGCAACGGAACCACAGAGGGCGAATCTGATGAAAGCACGCGCAGACAATCTACAAAAGAGTAGGGTGATGTCGTGCCAAAGATGTATTGCTCTTGCTGAAAGAGACAGTCATTAGTGAGTGTGGTTTTAGAAAGCGGCACGATGGTTTGAGGCGTCTTTCCAACAATTCTATTGATGTTGAAGTTTGACGGTTGTGATGATCTTCCCGTGGCATTGATAGGGTCGTCTTCGTAGACGAAGGCCTTGCCCAGTAGACTGTCGTTGACGACGTTGGGATCAGTGCGCACGCCAGCCGTTTGAAGTTCGGTGGGATTGCAGCCTGCTGCGAGCAGAGAAAAAACGAGGAAGGAGACCCCGAAGAGGGTCCCTTTTTTAAGTCGAAGTAATTGAAGTTGCATCCTTGCCGCTTTCATATCTCTCTTCTGTATCGGCACTTTGCCGTTGTTTCTATACTAGCGAGGTGTAGTGAATCCATTGACGGCCGCGGCACCGAATTGGCTGCCAAACTCTTGTAATGCCTTGTTAATGGCGCCTGAGCCGGAGCCGTCCAATGAGGCACAGGCCGGAATACTGATTTCACCCAACTCGTTTACTCCGTTATCCTGGAGGGCCTGTTGGAAGGCTGCTCGTCTTGAGTTTTGAAATTCTTCATTGTTACTAAGTGCTGATGCTAGAACTTCGCGCATTTTTGCATCTGTGTTGTAAGCACTCCAATCCGGTCTTCGAGAAGCTGAGTCCTCGCAAGTAATTTTATCAGCAGGGACCGTTATTGCTGCACAGACTGTCATACGTGCTGTATAGGCGCTGTTAGCGGTGCAGGCTTCACTCACCGTGGGGTTTGCTGCAAATTGTCTGCATACACCTTGAACATTACCACCATACTGTCTAGCAATTGTGGCAAAGCTTACTGTGTCTTCTTCTGAGCTGTTGTAACGCTGACAAAGTTGCCCGTATGCTTGCAATTGGCCAACTCCTTCGCCGCCCGGGAATGTACCAATTTCTTGGATCTCATCTGCTAGATCACTTACGCTACCGCAGCCCGGTACTGGAGACTGGCGAAGAGCATTGAAGCGGTTGCACACTCGTGCAAGCTCTGCTTGCCGTTGGTTGTTCGCTTCCTGCTGAGCTTGTTGTGCTTGTTGCAAACCACGGTTGTAGGCCTGATAAGCTTGCTGACAAGAATTCTTAAAGCTCGCAAGGTTTCGGAGCACGTTCTCCATGTTGCTTTTGATGTTGGCAATGTGGCCCAAGACACCTTGTTGAGCGCCCGCCGGAGCTCCTGGAGTACCGCGCATAACTTGATCGTTTTGTTTTCTAACTTCGGCTTTTAGCGCGACCAAATTTGCTTTCATCAAATCAAAGAAATCGTCTGGGTCCTGTACTTCCAAGGTCTCGAGGCCTCTGACGTACTTGCGCTTGTCTTGGTCGATGTGAAACTTCACGTTGGTTGGCAACACGAGGTTGGCTTTTAGATTGTCAGTGATCTCCAGGCCATCGAGTGACGTGATCTCCTCAGTTTCGAGGTACATACTGCGCAATACATCTTCATGGCGTGCGGTGTTGGCTTTATACTGAGCAACAGAGACATCGCGTTGGGTGGTCACTTTCTTGACTTCGTTCTCAGCTGCGCTCAAACACTGCCGCATGTTCGTTGCGCAGGCGTTCGCTTTCTTAACGCAGAAGTTTGGACTTGCAGTGCTAAAGTCACGTGAAGAACAAACCGCGGTACCAACAGCGTTGGCCGTGCCAGAATCTCGACAATTTAAGATGCGATCCAAAACCGCTGATTGGACTTTGCCCGCAAGCTGCTTTCTGTGATTGATGATCTTTGTACGGGTTTTTCGGAGTTGGCTCACAACGGCGCGATTGGAAACACCACGGGAGTTGGTGTTTTGCTCGAACTGCTTGCTGCAGTTCTGAACGATGCGATCGATGAAGTTTGATGGCCTGATGTTTCTCGTCGGTGCGATGACATTTTCGTTAGATTCTTCGGTCGCTCCGCCAGTGTAGGCTGAGGTCTGGGTGTCGACGATGTATCGAGCATTTCCATTTTTTCGCTCTTCCGCCTTGATGAGTTCGATTTTTTTCTCGATAGTGATATCTGGTCTAGCTAAGACATTTACTATGAGTGTGCGGTAGGAGTTTTCGGCATTGTCATTTGCTCTCTCTGAGCCATTTGGATCAATGATCTCTAAGTTGTTGCTAATGATGCCTGAGATATTTGCATTCCTCCTCAGGCATTCGTTCTTTTGCGTTCGTTCCCAGTTAAATAATTCAAATTCAAAGTCAGTCGTATCGTCGTCGATTCGAGTCAGCAAGCCTTGGCTGTTTGGATCAACAGACCCTTGTACCTCTCTCATTATTCGATCGCGTTCGAGCTGCGAGTTTTTAGATTCTTCTATGAGAACTGTCGTGAGTGTCGGTGAACCGACGAGGCCATAATCGGAAGGTAGGCCTGCTGTGAAATCACCTTCCAGAGCTGCAGTTCCACGGTTTTGAATTTCACGTGCGACGAATGAGGCAAGTCTTCTCGCGTCTTTTTCGATCCTCTCAGCATGGCTTTGATTGAACTCGAGGCCACTGAAACTGGTACCCGTGGTCTCTTTTCGATTTGCGATCGTCAGTAGGCTTGCCTCTATTCCCTTGAGACCGCGGGCACCATCACGCTTGAAGCCATCAGCGTCTAGAACCGCGGAGCAGGCTTGGTTTGATTTGAAGATATTATCGAAGCGTACGGTGTTTTGTGCAAGAATTGCGGCACTCCGCGGTGAGCTGAAGTTTGAGCCTTCGAGCAGCGCCATCGCTTCTTCTATTTTATTACGTTCAAGCTCAGCTTGGATTTTATAGGCATCCTGCTTTTTCTGCATCTTATTAATCAAATTATCGATTTCATCTTCGCGCGCTTTAAGTTGTCGCTGGAGCCTATCGGCATGAGCGTTCAAGCAGCCCATACCTACGTTTGAAGTGTTGTTAGATTCAAGACCTTTAAGACGGTACTCGTTTTCCATCAAAGAAAAGTGAGCATAGTAGCCGGCAGCAACACCCGCTTGAGCTGCAGCGTTGGGAGAAGAACCATCCACGCCATCAGTACATTCACTTGGCTCAACGAGGTTGGGAAACGTATTGAGAATTTGGCAACGAGGAAAAATCTCACTCACACAACCCACTGGCTGTGCAACTGTTCCACAGTTCTGAGGATTCATTTCGGCTTTGAGAGCGTTCGCCTGATTTTGCGCTGCTATCGTAGCGGCTTGTTGTTGCATGGCCTGAGTGATGTTGGTGAAAACTGTGTTTGTACCTTGCAAGATGGCCGCGACATTTTCCAGGCCACCAGATTGTTGCGGGCCTGCTGTACCTGCGCCGGTAGCTTGTGACCACGCCACTGGTGAAAGTGCCATCTGTGAAGCGATCACAATGGATAGAATGCGTGTGAAGCGGTTCTGGTACATACAAGGTCCTTCGTTTGCAGATCAGGGTTTAAATGACTTATCGGACAACTCGCGAGAATCATTTAAATTAGCTGTTTCAGACCCTATTTTAAGGGTAATGGCCGGAAGTACCTAAGCAGGCAGGTCGGAAAAGGCTCCTGCTTGGCAAGTTTTGAAAAGAGGTTAGAATAAAAGTTAATGATTTTAAGCACTTTCAAGAAGTCTTCGGATGAACTTTAAAAGCCTATTTCAGCTCCTTCGGCTGCCTACAAAAGGTGGCAAAAATGCGTCTTCAAAGGCTTCAATCCGAGTAGTTAAGAGCTTTTTCTTGGAATTCAGCGACATAGAAGGTTCACCTAGTTATGCCCTAGAAACCTCGTTGAGTGTGGGCTCGGAATCTGGGGATATTGTGATTGAGGAGCCGACCCTTGCACCTCACCACGCGATTTTCAATTTAAAGGATGGCATCGCGACTGTTCAAGATCTTGGGAGCACGACGGGAACAGCGATCGGCGATCATTCATTAACCAAAGGAAAGCCCGTTATTCTCAAAGCGGATGATGAACTGCTTTTAGGAGATATAAAAATCGTTTTGAGGATCGTTGAAGAGGAAATCGAAGTTGAGGAAGAGATAATGGAGGAGGTTTCCGCAGAGATCCCAGCGCCACCATCAGATGAAGAAAAAGAAGAAGTAGTAGAAAAGAAAGTGGCGGCCGGAGTAGTCACTCCTCAAGAGAAGCTTCAAGAAAGAATAAAAGAGTTAAGAAAGAAGCCTCGTAAGAAGAATGCCGTTGTGAGTATTTCTGGTGGAAGCACTCGTTCAGCGAACATGCTCACGCGTGCGATGGGTGCAATTTTTGACATGTTTATTGTCATCGCTATTTGGCAGGTATTTTCTCCTTTTGATGAGTTCCGAGAAATGAATGCACTTCTGCCGCAAACGCTGCAAGAGCAAGTGCTGCCTCTGATTGAAGCTTTTATCGTTGAGCAAGGTTTTGCTCAAGATTATGAGCTCTTTATGAAAGAATTTCTTGAGATCGTTAGTGATGCAGAGGAAGAACTTTATCTAAGTCATCTTATAAGTCTTTTCATCAGTTGGCGCTTGTTGGGCACGCTACTGTTTGGTGTGACAGTGGGCTCATGGATGAGCGGAGTGCGTGCTTACGGCAATATCGGCTGGAAACGTTTGGGTGGTGTTATTCGAGAAGTGCTAGGTTGGATATTGCACCCAACGCTCATTGCAGATCTTCCCACGCTCTTTTCTCGTCGCTCGCTGCAAGAGATACTCACATTTACTCATTTATTCTCACCCTCAAAGGGTTCCATCGCGATTTTGTGGATGTTCTTCTTTCCTTTGTTAGTGGCCGTGATGTTGGTATCACCCATGTTCAGTGGATTTGAGATGCCGACACCTATTGTTGTAAGCGAGACTATTTCTAAGAAGAATAAAAAAGTGGTGGAGAGTCCTGGCGCACCTGCCGTGCACTCATCGAATTGGTTTGGGGCCCGCTTCGAACTCAAAAATGAGCAGTGGAAACTACTTCCTCGTTTCTCGTGGGCACAGACTGGCAAAGTCCGAAGTCTCGTTCCGAGCATCGTTTTTTACCACCAAGGTGGAACGACAGTTCCTCTCATGTTAGAGCAAACCTTTTCCTGGCCCGCGCTGCTTAATTTAGCATTCGCTCACAATCCTCCACTGCAAGCGAGTTTTCCGAATTTATGGGCGTTTGCCCAGTCTGAAAAGATTAAGAGTGGTTCCGTGATTCAGTACAACCCCAGCGTGCAAGATCGCTTGCAGCTGCAGTCAGAATTTGAGGAGTTGCTTAAGGCCGTATTTGCGATGACACCTGAGACGATAGTAGATCATACGATGATCTACGGCCCTCTCTTCAAGGGGCCGATGGAGTTTCGTCGTGCAATCCTTTCGTTAATGAAGGCAGATGAGAGTGGCAATTGGATTCTTACGCGTTTTGGAAAAAGTAGCGTTCTCATTTATGAGAGCCCGGGTGTAAAACCTTATGAACTCATGGTGCCGCTGGTATTTGGAAAAGGCCGCGTTTTTCGTGTCAATTATGCGTCTTCGAAAGAATGGAATAAGGCGAGTCGTCTCGTGCGCTTGGACTTATGGCCAAACTCGGCTTGGGAGCTCTCCAAGGATGAAGTGGTCGATGGAGCACCCAGAGTGATTGATGTCATAGCAAAGGTGGGATCGGGCGAAGAGTGGGAAGAGGGTCAACTGGAAAGTCTCTACGGGTTTTTCTTTGAGTCGGCCGCTGCCATCGCTAGTGCACCCACCGAGGACAGCAATAAAGTCGCGTTACAAAAGTCCATTCAAAATTTGGAAGAAGTGTTGATACGCTTAGAAAAATTAAAATCACTAAGTGTGGAAAAAATAGCGAGCCTTGAGAAGCTACGACTGAAAATCGCAGAGATTCGTGGACGGGTCGAGTTGAGTGATGCTGCATTTTTTGCACCAGAACCTGTGGCGCCTCCCATTCCTGCAACCCCTCAAGTGGCACCACAGAAAAAGAAGCGCTGATGGATTTCATGACTGCCGTCCTCTATGGAGTAATTCAAGGGATCTCAGAGTTTCTTCCCGTCAGCTCAAGTGGTCATCTGGCCCTCATGCCATTTTTCATGACCATCTCCGATCCTGGAGTCGTTTTTGATTTGTGTATGCATGTGGGAACGGCGGTTGCCGTCATGGTCTACTTCAAAAGCCAGATAAGTTCGATGTGCCAGAACATTGTTCCAGCGCTTAAGGACATAACTGATCCAGCACCTGAACTCGTCTTCTTGCGACATTTTATTTTGGCGACCTTCGCATCAGTGGTCGTGATTCTACTACTTAAACCTTTTTCTGAGCACGCACGTAGCCCGTGGATCATTGCCTTCAATCAAGCTTTTTTCGGCTTACTTTTATGGGTTGCAGATATCTGGCAACGCAAGAAAGACACTAAGAAAAGAGCTAATTACTTCTCTGAACAGCGCCATTGGAAAACTGTTGTGCTTATAGGTGTGTCTCAGGCATTGGCCATCTTCCCCGGAGTCAGTCGTTCTGGCATCACACTCACGGCGGCATATTTTAGTGGAGTAGACAGAGCACAGGCCGGCGCTTTTTCGTTTTTGTTGTCGTTACCTATTATCATTGCAGGTGTGATTGTAGAGATTCCGGACTTATTGAAGAGTCTCGAATCGGGCCAACAAAGCTTGCTTCCACTCATGACAGGGATGTTGGTTTCATTCGTTGTGGGTTATGGCACCATCCATCTTTTTATGAAACTAATTGCCCGTATTCATCTTGGATGGTTCACGGGATACCGCTTGGCCCTGGCTGTGTTGCTGGTCTTTCTGCTCTTACGATAAGAAATTTTTTATTCAGCAGGAGCGCAGTAGAAGTGGGTGTTCCAGCGGAAGCCAGCATCATACACATCACCAATCGCACCGGTCTCATCATTGTTGTCAATCGCATCACTGCGATAAGCAAAGCGGCGCGATTTACCTTGTGGAAGACGGTTTCCGCCTTGTAGTGGAATGAAAAGATCGCTGACAACGCGGCCTTGGACGATATTACCAGAGCAGCATAATTTTTTTGCCTGGGCGATTGCAAACACTTGAGCAGGGTCTTTGATGTAGCCAGTGGCGGGATCATACATCGAAGCGGGGAGACCACGACCTTCGGAAGATACATAACGGTTCAAGTAGACAGTGACGTCTGAGAAATCTTCCAAGCAACAACGAGCTTCTCCAGGAGTGTCGACGGCTTGATCAGTGAGAGTTCCTGTGCAGCACATATTAGAGTTTGCATTTTGAGGAACATTTCCACCTGCTGGTACACAGCAGTTGAATTCGTTTTCCGAGAAAACTTTTTTCATTTTGCCGGAGCCGACTTCAATCTTGTTGTAGCTAGCAGCCGAGATATAGCCTTGCGATGTAGCATCGCTCGCATCGAGAAGAACATCGGCAATCATCGGTTCTTTAAGAGTTTTTCTAAGCGGACGTCCATCGCCTTCAAGATCACCTTGCAAACCAGCTGGGGTAGATCCGTTGTCATCCACCAGCCGCTCTAGACCGTTAGCCGCATTCGGAATGGTGATGAGCACTTGCGGAATACCGACGAGTTCGTACAACGAGATCCAGCTGAGATATGTTTTAGCCTGGCTATCAGTGAGCGAGCGAATCTCACAAGCGAGAGTACCAAAGTTATCTGCGGAGCAAGCCATGTTCTCAGTTTCATCTAAGACACCAGGAAGGAACTTTCCATCGGCGTACCAGTTCCATGATCCGAAAATACTCTTGTCGATATTCTGTGTGCGACCCTGGCCCCACTTGTGACCTGCGCCGTTTTCGGACGAGAAGCTTCTGACCCAATGGCCGGTGCAGCACATGCGCTGATTCATGGTATCAAGAGTTTCATACTGGTTGAGAATGCGAGTAATCGACATGCCATCAGCGGTCGCCGCGCGCTCAGAAGGGGCGATGAGGGCGGGTGTCTTCCCAGCTTCCGGAGGATTGCAGCTCGCGATGTCGTGGATTACGTTATTACGTGGATTGCGATTAGCTGAGTTCACTGCGATGTCCACACCGGCAATTGCATTTGTGTAAATGTTAGGGACAACTGACGAATCAATCCCACAGTTCAGGTAACTCGTGTTCGCATCAAACTGCGTGAATACCTTCATGGTCTTACCTACTTCACGGCAGCAGTGATTTTCTTTTGCGTCGAATGAGGAATTAAAACTATTGTCGAAAAGTTTACTTGGCTCAGGGTTGCCGCACACAAGCTCTTCTTTCCAATAGGCCTGCTCTGCAAGGTTCGCTGAAAAGTTACCCCAGTTCCCCAAAGTCCTCATTTTGGTTGCGATAAATGTATTTGGTCCGCATTCCATATCACTGAAGCATGATGAGCCAGGGGCACGTAGGCAGGCGTTACGTTGATAGCCCACGGCTGTTGCGGCGGTGCCAGCATTGGTATTAAAAATATTCAGACCGGCGTATTCTGTCATATCGAGGAGAGATGTTGAAATATTTTGTCTAATAGCTTCATTCAAATAAGTCGGATCTGTGATGTTTGCTGCTGGATTATGATGGGCAAACTGACCATCAACAACAGCTGGGCACATACCTAGAAATTTTGAATTAGTGGGTGCCAAGGTGGTGACCTTGCCTGTGGTCCCTACACCAAACATTCGATCAGCGGCTTCTTTGTCAGACGTCTGTGGTACTCGTGAATGAGCATCTGCGAAAGTAGTTGAGCCTGCGATGTCGCGCCCAGGGAGACAGAGACCGTCGACATTAGCAGATGCAGTTCCCCCAAGTTTGAAATGTTCGCGGAGGGTAAATGCACCACTGAGACCCCAAGACGTCGAGTTCACGCTTGATGCTGCTTTGGTTCCGAAGTAGTCGAGCGGACGGCCAATAAAACGCGCCCCAAGTCCCACGGTATCTTTTGTGCCCAATCCACCCAGAAGGTTTTGCGAACTTGGTGAGCTAGCAAAGCGTGCGATAGAAGTGTTGAAGCGAGCCGCTCCGTCTACCTGGGCACAGTAATGGTTAGGCGAGCAGGCGGCTACACCTGGCACGCTGGTTCCATTAAACGTCGCAGTAAGGCTATTGAGGTTTGCTTCACAAGGTGCGCCACGTCCCCGGTAAACACAACGACGATTTTGGCCGTTCGCACCGCCTAGGAGAGAAATCAGTGAGCGTGTTTCGGAACCAGAAATCTCATTCCCGGCGCTATCAAAGGTAGGCCAAGGAGTAGTTAAGCTCGTAATGTTCTGACAAGTGTAGTCGTAGCCAAGTTGGGCAACGCAATCATCGTCATTGCTGCAGAAGTGATTTTTTTGGCATTCAGCACCATCGCTCATGGTGTCGTGTACAACGTTTGAACCTGAGTTGACTGCGGCCACTGTCTCACTGACGACAACTTTAAAATTGTTGTCGATGGTTTGATCACCAAAGAATCCGTTCACCGCAAGAAGAAGTCGTGATCCGCTGGCCTTGATTCGTCTTGAATTACCAATGGAGAACCAGTTCACGCCATCAAATGATCCGATCAATGAACCATAATCAAAACCATACCAATCGCGCTGATATCCGTTAGCGAACATAAAGTGCTGCGCAGCCAGACGGCGTCTACGCTGGGTTTGAATATTTGAGTTGGGAGCATGTGACCATGGCAGCATAGTTGTAGGGACAAAGCATGAACGGCCAAAGAGAAGGTCGTCCGCGCGATAGGTGCCAGTCGTTGAGCTGCGAGTGGTGTTGTAGAGATCCGGCACATAACCGCCACCACGGCTTGCGAAGGTACTTGGGAAGAGCCTCAAGATAGGAGAGTAGGGATCATTACCGCAATTTTCACAACTGGCGAAGGCTCCGCTATCAACGAAGATATCGTAGTTGGTACCTCTCTTGACTTGTACCATGCGTGGCGGCTTGGCCGACGAGCCTTGCTTATCAAATGAACCGTAGATCTCATTGAAACCGACATAAGCAGCAAGGCTGTTGGGCTTAAACCTATCTCCGTTTGTGTAGTTAAATGCCAAGCCTTCTTGAGCTGGGGCACTGGCGCCGCTATCGTTATCCCACACAGCACCGTTCACATCGTGGTAGCGGTAAGGAACGGTTTTGCCTGAAACAAAGACCACTTGTTGGAGTGGTGGTTCAGGTAGTGGTGGAAGCGGGTAGACACAACTGTAATCGGTCGTTGTTGTAACACCTGCATTCGTTTGTGTGACAGGCGCGAGGTTGCAGTTCGTTGCACCGATAACACCACAGCCACATAACTCATTGACACGTGTTTGAGCGGCGGTGCGGCCAGTGGTCAATACATCGAGATCAACCGAAGCTGACGGAGTAACGTAGTAAGTAATCTGGACCGTTTGGTTGGTTGTAGGCGCTGGTGAGAATGAGATGCCTTGGCCTGAAACCTGCCAAGAGCCTACGCCTCCGGCCACTGGTGTATCGCCTACCTTTACAATAGGCACATAGTTTACAAGATCAGCGTATGACGGCAGAGCAAAGTAACCTGAAGTTGAGTGATCAGCTGGGCGAGGCACAGTTGATGTTCTGCCTTGGACATAAGTCTTGGAGCAACGTCCGAGAACGGTGTTGAGTTTTACGCATGTCGCATCGACCTTATACTTGATGATGAGAGTGTCATCTACAGCATTCGTCGCGAGCGGTTTTGTTATGTTCACACTCTGCGCTTGGGTAATCGTCCCGTTGCCGGTGCCAGGGAATGAATGGCTGCCAGTGACTGACAAACTATCAAACCCAACCATACCTTCCTGGTAAAGCAACTGCTCCCCGTAGCGGAATGAGTAGATACTGTTGCCGTTGAGTGCAGCGTTTGCCCAACGGAAGTTGTTGTCGTCCAGCGGAACTGTGAACACTTGGTTCAAAGGATTGCCGGAAGAAATCAATGCCGAAGCATTGGGGACTTTCATGGCGCAATAGCCGATCTCATCGAATTGAGGGTTGAGACATTGGAACAAGTCCTGCATCTCATTGAGGCGTTTGCGTGAGGCAAATTCCGGATCCGTCGCGTCGTCATCACCGGGCACAGTAGGGATGCTGGTAGGGCAAACGTAGAAAAATTGTGGGTAGATCTTAAAGCGCGTAGGATTGTTTTGCACATCCTCCCATGCAGAAATAAATGGGGCGGTGGAAGTGTCTACACC
>JAKFUR010000039.1 GCA_021732585.1 Bacteriovoracaceae bacterium | reverse complement strand
CGAGGGCGCTGCAGGGTCGGTCCCCGTCGAGCGCTTAGCGCTCGCTGCGGATTTGGTCGCTGGCACTTTGACCTTCGTTAAAAATGCCAAATTTCTAAAATCACTCGACGAACATCTCACTACAGCACCCCAGCCTCTGGCAGGTGCTGTATTTGATCGCAAGCTTTGGGAAGGGCTCACTCCTGAAGTGCAGCTCTCATTTCAAAAACGCGTCGGCGTTGTGGCCACCAGCACCAACGTCCCCATGAGCATGACCCGTCTGTCGCGTCCGTTGTTCGTGCAAAAATTTGGCGAACTCCAAAGCGTCGTGGATGGCCGCCAACTTGGGAACACTGAAATTCATCCTTCGGCGTTGATCGCTCAAGGCGTGTTCATCGGTGAGCACGTGAAAATCGGTGCGGGTGTTGTCATTCACCCAGGCGTGACAATCGCTCCACGTGTAGAGATCGGGGAGAACTCAACAATTTACGCCAATGTCGCGATCTATTCGTTCACGACCATCGGTAAAAATGTTCGTTTGCACGCTAACACCACTATCGGCAGCGATGGCTTTGGTTACGTCTTTGATCTTGGCGTTCATCACAAAATTTGGCACACCGGTGGCGTGACGATTCACGATGACGTCGAGATCGGTGCGAACTGCAGTGTGGACATGGGGACGTTCACACCCACCGTCATCGGTGCTGGAACTCGAATCGATAACCAAGTACAGATCGCTCACAATTGCAAAATAGGTCGTGGCTGCGTGCTGTGTGGCCAAACAGGTATGGCAGGAAGTGCTGTGCTGGAAGACTACGTGGTTCTCGGCGGACGTGTGGCCGTCGGGCCTGATGTCCATATTGGAAAAGGCTCGCAGCTCGCCGGCGGAACGATGGTGAATGACAATGCTGTATGGCCGGCAGGTTCGGTTTTAGGCGGACATCCAGCACGTGAACTTAAAGAGTGGATGCGAACCGTCGCCTGGGTTCGCAAAAACGCACTTAAGAGTTAGGAGAATTTATGTTTTTGAATCTACAACAGGTGATGGCCTTCATGCCTCACCGCGATCCTTTTCTTTTTATCGACAGCGTGAGTCGTGTCGATTTGCCTGACAACTTGAAAGGTCAAAAAGGTCCTTTCAAGCCCAACGAACTCGTCGGTGGAAAAACCTGGTGCGATTTTTTCGTTCGTCCTGATTTAAAAATTTTGGAAGGCCACTTTCCTGACTACCCAATTCTTCCGGGCGTTGTACAAGTTGAGATGATGGCGCAAGCGTCCGCATTTCTCATGGTTCATGCCATCAGTGGACCGCTCGAAAAAGCGAAACTCGACGTCGCACTCCTTGGTGTGGATAAGGCGAAGTTCCGCAAGCCCGTGCTTCCAGGCATGAAATTAGAAATCACCACCGTACTCACGAAAGTGCGCGGACCCATGACAACTTACGATGCTCAGATTCATCTCGACGGTGAGTTAATGAGCGAAGCGAGCTTCCTTGCAAGCTTGCGAATTATTCATTGAGGTAATGCATGTCTGTAGATATTGATAAACTCGCCAGTGTTCATCCAGAAGCTCAGCTTGGCACAGGTGTAAGAGTCGGTCCTTTCTGTGTGGTCGGGCCGAATGTGAAAATCGGTGACGGCACTGTGCTGAATTCTCATGTGGTCATTGAAGGTCACACAACAATTGGCAAAAATAACCGCTTCCTCCAATTTGGATCCATCGGCGCTCCTCCACAAGATACGTCTTATAAGAACGAGCCGTGCGAAACCATCATTGGCGACGGCAACACGTTCCGCGAATATGTTTCCGTCCACCGCGGAACAACTAAGCAAGACATGAAGACCATCATCGGTAACAACTCGCTCTTCATGGCCTACTGTCACATCGCCCACGATTGTACTCTTGGCAGTAACATCACTTTCGCCAATAGCGTGCAGCTCGCAGGCCATGTGAATATCGGTGACCGTGTGATCATTGGTGGTAACACTGGTGTGTCGCAGTTCGTATCACTTGGTAAGGGCGCTTACATCGGCGGCGGTACCGCCATCGATCGAGATATTCCAACATTCTGCACGGCCTACGGAAACCGCGTGCGTTTGAAAGGTATCAACATCATTGGTCTTAAGCGCCAAGGCCATGACAAGCAGGTCATTTCAGAGGTGGTGGATTTCTATCGCACAATGGAAAGCTCGGCGCTATCTCCGCGGGCTTTCGTGTCGCATACTGAACTGATGGCTGAGTTCGCGAACAACGTCGTGGTGAATGAAATTGCCTCATTCATTCGTAAATCTGAAATCGGGGTCGCTCCCTTCATGATCGGATAATTATGAAAGTTCGCACCGCTACTATCGGTTACGGGTTCCTCGGAAAATGGCATGCGCAGAAAGCAGCTGCTCTGAGTGAGCTTTGCGAACTCAAAGGAATTGTCGAAAAGTTTCCTGTAGCTCAAGAGGCTGCGAAAACCAATCATCCGCAAATCCCAGTCGTCACTGACTGGAAAGAGCTTGAAATCGATGCAGCCGTTGTCGTAACTCCCACGAGTCTACATTTTTCTGTAGCCAAAGAACTTCTTCTCGCCGGCAAACATGTGTTTTGCGAGAAGCCTCTCTGCTCAACAGCTGAGCAAGCCATCGAACTTGAGAATCTCGCTTTTGAGAAGAAACTTGTTTTGCAAGTCGGGCACTCAGAACGCTGCCATCAAGCCTGGGAAAAACTTCGTCCACAACTCTTGAAGTTTAAAGGGCCTGTCAGTCTACGGATCGATCGCTTTGCTCCTTTTAAAGGTAGAGCGACAGATGTGGATGTGGTGCAAGACCTGATGATCCACGACATTGACCTCATGCTGTGGCTTTTTGGCCGCGAAGTGAAAAGTGTCAAGGCCTGGGGCCATAAAATCCGCACCACTCACTGGGATCACGTGACCGCGCAGTTCACGCTCGCTGATGGCATGGAGGCCACACTCACCATGGGTCGCAATAGCGTCCATGAAGTCCGTGCGTTGGAAGTGTTTCACGCCTCGGGCTCGACACGTGTCGATCTCTTCGCAAATAAAATTCAAACGGCTCCGGCAGGTGAAGTTTCTCCAGGAGTGTTTACCTCGGAAGAAACTTATGAAAAACGTGATCATCTTTTGATTGAACAGACAGCGTTCTACAACAGCATCATTCATAAAACTCCTGCCATGGTGGATGCTACGGCCGGACGTAGAGCCGTGGAGATGGTTGAAGCGGTGCTGGAGTCGCTCGCGACTGGTGAATCGGTTAAATGTCATGGCTGACGTCCTTATCGTCGCCGGCGAGCCTTCTGGCGAAGAACATGCACTGACATTCATTCCTCGTTTGCGTGCACTCCGCCCGGATCTTAAGTTCTGGGGTGTCGGTGGGGAAGTGCTGCAAAAAGAAGGGATGGAGCTGCGCTACCATCTCAAAGACTTTTCCAGCATGGGCTTTTCAGAAGTCGTCGGCAAAATTTCTTTCTACAAAAAAGCACTGAAAGACCTCGTCGATGAAGCGGTCAAGCGCGGCACGCGTGATGCCATCCTCATCGACTTCCAAGACTTCAATCTGCGACTCGCTCAGCGCTTGGCCAAACGTGGAATTCGCGTGTGGTATTACGTTGCACCTCAGGCTTGGGCCTGGCGCCCATGGCGCGCGACGACTCTCGCTAATACAGTCCATCGGCTCTTCACGATTCTTCCTTTCGAAGAGCAGTGGTTCTCCGAGCGGGGAGTGAAGCAGCTCACGGCCGTTCCTCATCCCCTGGTGACGAACTGGGCAGAACCTCTTCAGCATTTGCCTCAACGTCCGTGGAGCGAGCGCTTGCTTAAGAATCCTCGCTTGATGGTTTTGCCCGGCAGCCGTCGCTCTGAAGTGCAGCCACTGCTTCCTATTTTTATTCAAACAGTGAAAGCATTGAAAGAAATTATTCCTGGCATGTATGTCACACTTTCCCGTGTGCCGCATCTTGATCCGAAGCTCTACGACTGTGCTCAAGGACATGTGGATCACTGGATCACGCCGGAAGAATTGCCCGCTGAATTGCTCAAGGTGGATACGGCGCTCGCCGCCAGTGGCACTGTGACGTTGGGAACAGGACTCATGGGTGTGCCGACGGTAGTCGCCTATCAATCCTCACTGATCAATGAATTTATTATTCGCAAACTCATCCGTTACACCAAGGCCGTGTCGCTCACAAATCTTGTTCTTGAGGGTGAGATTTTTCCTGAGTTTTTACAGCAGCAAGCTCAGGTGCCGCTTTTGAAGCAATCTGTGCTATCTTGGTGGCAAGATCCGACTCACTGGAATGCGACGACCGATGCTTTGGCCAAACTCCCAAAGATGATGGCCGGCGGTGAACGGGACGTGGGCAGTATGATGGCCAAGGAGATGGCGTGAGCGCTCTCGAAACATTACGTAAGGTCACACTCTCGCCGCTCTCTTGGGCGTGGGAGTGGGTTTATCGTTTACGCCGCTCGGGTTACGAATACGGATTTCTTAAACGCCATTACTATAAAGTACCGGTGATTTCTGTCGGCAATATTACCTTCGGCGGTACGGGTAAAACGCCCACCATTCTTTGGCTCGCCGATTTCATGGCCGATGCCGGGCTTACTCCTGTCGTACTCACACGTGGCTACAAAGGTCTTTTAGAAGACGGCGCAGGACTTTTGAAATCAGGCCAACGCTTTCGTTTGAATCCTCACGATTACGGCGATGAGCCTTTGATGATCGCCAGCAAGATGAAAAAAGGCGCCGTCATTGTCGGTAAAGAACGTGCGCGCAATCTCACGCGCTTTTTTCCTGACGTAAAACCAGATGTAGTCCTGCTCGATGATGGCTTTCAACATTTGGGAATTTATCGTTCTTTTAATTTGGTACTGTTTGATGCCACCATGGATATGTCGCAATATCAGACCGCACCGCTGGGTTATCTGCGCGAAGGTCTGACGGCACTGAAAGACGCTGATGCCATCGTCGTGAGTCGAGCTGATATGGTGAGCGGTGAAAAACTGCAGTCCCTGCGCGAGTTTTTGGCCCGCTACCATCACCACGGACCGCTCTGGTGTGAAATGAGCTACCGGGCCATTGGGCTTTTTGATGGCTACGATGCCTTTCGATTTCGCATCGAGGAGTTGCAAGGAAAAGATGTCGTGGCCGTGACTGCCATTGCCTCTCCGGCTTCCTTCTTTCAGACTCTCGAGGGCCATGGTGCGCGCCTGGTAGAAAAAATTAGCTTCCCCGACCACTACTTCTTCAGCCAGGAAGATGTGAACGACATCCTTCTCAAGGCCAGTCGTTACTCGGCGATGGTGGTCTGCTCGGAGAAAGACATGGTGAAGTTGCGTCGGGTTTCCCAGGATCCACGACTGTATTTCATCAAGGTCCAAGTGGAGTTCCTGAGCGGTGAAGACAGTCTTCGCACCGCCCTTGGTAAAGTTCTCCACCTTGAACCTCGCCACTGATCGACTTACCATCTAAGTATGTCATTTAATCCTCTGATCCAGGTCATGCTTCTGTGCCTTTTGTGCAACGGCTGTGCGTGGAGCAAGCAGTGGTTCAAGAAAAATGACAAAGTCGATAACGCACAACTGGAAAAAGTGGGAGCGAAAGAAGACGAAGTCACGAAATTTGCTGTGCAGGAAACTCCCGCCGTCGAAGCACCGACAGTCGTTGAAACAAAAATCATTCAACTTGTTGAGAAGAAGAAGGCTCCGGTCGCAAAAGCTCCGACCGTCGCAAAAAAAATCGTCGCTCCATCAGTGGTCATGGTGGCCACCCCAGGTTTTGCTTACCCCGCCGATTACCCAGCTGAACTCAAAGCGTTGGATGAAAAAGCCGCGATGTCTTGGACGCAGTTCAAACCACGCTTCAAGGTTGATGAAAAGATGTTTCTCGACGTAGATTATCTCGGCTTGACCGTGGGAAAAGTAGTCTTGAGTTACCGCGGGTTGAAGAGCATGAGCAGTAAACCTGTTCATCATTTTCAGGCGTTCTTCAAGAGCGCTCCGTTTTACAGTGCGATCTATGAGCTCGATGACCATCTTGATACTTATGTGGATCAAGAAAAGTTTGTAGGCCTTCGCTACAATCTCGTGCAGCGTGAAAGTAAGCAAGACGTCGATGAAGTACAGCTTTATGACCGTGAAAAACTTTGGACCACCGCTTATCAAAAACAAGTGCGCGACGGAAAAACAAAAAATAAAACTTGGAAAGGGTTCATCCCTCGCTACAGCATCGATGGGCTGAGTGTGCTGTGGCTCATTCGAGGTTTGCCACTCAAGACGGGTGACACGTACGTCCTCCCTGTGGTCAACAAGGGCAAGATTCTCGTGATGGAAGTCGCCGTTGAAGCGCGTGAAAAGATTAAAACGAAGGTCGGCGAATTCAACAGCATTCGTGTGAAGGCCCACACTGCTTACACTGGCAAAACTCTTAAGAGCGGTGACATGACGTTCTGGCTCTCCGACGATGACAATCGCTCGCTTCTTCGTGCCAACGCAAAAATCAAAATAGGTTCCGTGTCAGCCGAAGTCGTTAAAGGGGAGTAGCGTGCGCGAAAAACTCCGCCTCTCCGATCTCAACGTGCTTTTTGTCTGTATGGACATGGGTCATGGCACCAACTGCCATCGCGTCCTTGCTGACGTCACAACATTTCACAACCTCGGTGGTAATCCGCTTCTTGTGTGTCGCAAAGGTTCAGTGCTTGATCGTCTCGCGGAACAACAAGATGTTCGCCGCCACTACTTGGATATCAGAGGCGGGTGGCGCTCGGCTGTTGAGCTTTTCCAGTTCGTGCGACAGCTGGTAAAAACGGAACAGCTCGATCTCGTTCATTGCTACAATTATCGGCCCGCCCTTGTTTTAGGTTTTGCGCTTAAGCGCGAAGCACGCATTCCACTGGTGTACACCAGTAATGAGGATGTCGGAGAACTCTACCGTCCGTTTTGGCATGACTACTTCATTACACGTGTAGATCAAGTGTTGTGTTTTTCGGCGGCACTCGGTGATCGTGTCATGGATATTCTGCCGTTAGGCGGGCGCCAAGTGGGGTTCACCGGAGCAGGTTTGGAGCATCCCCATCATCCCGCGGCTGCACCAACCGGTGACGTTTGGAAGCTGTGCACTTACGTGCGTCCCGATGAAGACGACATCGATCGCTTCGCGCCGTTGTTCATCGCACTGCCATTGTTGGAGTTGACCGGCAAACGTGTGGTCTTGTCTTTGGCGACTGAAGGTTCTTGGTATCAGCATCCGTTCTATGAAAAGTTCAAACACTCCGTGCTTGAGCGCGGACTCGAGCACCACATCAACTTTCATTCGAAAAGTTGGGGCGCAGAATCTCTGGCGGGCCAACATCTCTTTGTCGCCCTGGAAACAGATGTGCCTTTCGAAGATCACGAGCTACAAGCACTGTTGCACCAAGTGCCCGCCTTGCTTCCGCGCACCTCGGCTCGCACCCATCTCTTACAAGAAGGGACCCTCGGACTTACTTACCAGCCCGGCGATGTTCGTGAGCTGCGCGCGCGTGCTCTTGAGATCCTGCAAAACCACAAAAAATACCATGCCGCTCTGGGCGCCGCCTTGCCGGACCTCACGGAAAAACACCACTTTGACCGCTATGCTGGGGAGCTTCTCCAGCTCTATGAGCGTCTCTCTCTACAGCGTTTGCGATTCTCTCTTAAACGCAGTGGGCCATTTGCCTCAAGAACTTGATTTCTTTTGACTCTGAGGCCCCCTCTCGCTTATAAATGCTGCTCTCGCAAGGGAACCCTTCGTAGAAGGGGCAATGTCAAAAAAGGGAGGCATTATATATGCCCACCAAACAAACTGTTACTGCTACTAAATCCTTTCAGATCCCAGCTTGGGTCAAAGGTTTCGATTTCGTCCAAGGCGACGAAGCGGAAGTTGTTACTAAGACCGAATTCGGAGACTTGATTAATTCAAGTGCTGCGAAGAATTTCGCTGAAGGCGAAGTTTTCATGGGCCGAGTCGTAAACGTCACTGACGATTACGTCATGGTCGACATCGGTTACAAACAAGAAGGTCTCGTTCTTGCTAAAGAGTTCCGTTCATACGACGGCACTTTGAAAGTTAAGACCGGCGACGAAATTCAGGTTTACTTGGAGAAGCTCGAGTCTGCCATGGGCAACCTCGTTCTCTCTAAAGACAAAGCTGAAATCCTCAAAGCTTGGGACAAAATCTCTGAAGCTTGTGAGCGCGGCGAAGCAGTTGAAGGTACCGTGATCGCGAAAGTGAAAGGCGGCCTCTCTGTTGATATCGGCGTTAAGGCGTTCTTGCCAGGATCTCAGATCGACATCCGCCCAGTGAAGAACTTGGACAAGTACATTGGTAAAACAATGGAATTCAAAGTCATCAAGTTCAACAAGAAGCGCGGTAACATCGTTCTTTCTCGTCGTGCGATTCTTCAAGATGAGCGCGGTAAGTTGCGTGATGAAACATTGTCACAACTCCAAGAGGGTATGATCGTTAAAGGTATCGTGAAGAACATCACGGACTACGGCGCATTCATCGACCTCGGTGGTGTAGACGGTCTTCTCCACATTACAGACATGTCTTGGGGCCGCGTGAAGCACCCTTCTAACTTGTTGAACGTGGGCGACGAAGTTGACGTCAAGATCTTGAAGTACGATGCATCGAAAGAGCGCGTATCTCTCGGCTTGAAGCAAGTTCAACCGAACCCATGGGAATCTGCAAAAGACAAATACTTCCCAGGCACGAAAGTATCTGGCGAAATCGTTTCTGTTAAAGACTACGGCGTATTCGTCGAACTCTCTGACGGCATCGAAGGTTTGATCCACGTTTCAGAAATGAGCTGGACGAACAAAAAAGCTCCAGTGAAGAACTTCAACGTTGGCGAGAAGATCGAAGCCGTCGTTCTTGAAGTTGACGTCGAAAACAAGCGCATCTCTTTGGGCATCAAGCAACTTATGCCGAACCCATGGGATGATCTCGCTAACAAATACCCAGTTGGTAAAACCATCGAGGGTTCTGTTAAGGCGATCGTTGAATTCGGCTTGTTCATGGACGTTGGCGAAGAAGTGGATGCACTCATCCACGTTTCAGACATCTCATGGACAAAGAAAACAACTGTTCTTGCTGACGAGTACAAAGTCGGTCAGAAAATTAAAGCTGCCGTGGTCTCAGTTGACCGCGACAACCAAAAATTCTGCCTCGGCTTGAAACAGCTCGAGGAAGATCCTTGGAAGCGCATTGAAGAGCGTATGCCAGTCGGCAGTGCTCTCGAAGGCGAAGTTGTTCGTTTGACGGACTTCGGAGCATTCGTTGAAGTGGAAACAGGCATCGAAGGCCTTGTTCACATTTCAGAAATCTCTGAAGAGCGCGTTGAGAAGCCTTCTGACAAACTTGAAAAAGGTCAAAAAGTTAAGGCCGTCGTTATCTCGATCGACAAAACTGCGAAGAAGATCGCCTTGTCTATCAAAGCTGTTGCCGCAGGCGAGTTCAAAGCTCACTACAAGCCAGAAGATACGAGTGCTGCGACCTTGGCTTCGAAGCTCAAAGGTTTCAAAGTTTAAATTTTAGATTTCTCCATCCCCGCTATTCTGGGATAAAGGGCTTCCGCAAGGGGGCCCTTTTTTATTTTTACTGTCTCACGTTACATGTGCGATAAGTTTCCGCGCAACTGGTGAGACATTGCTGACGGTTGTCCGTGACCGAACACGGCATCTGGCATGTCATCGCGTCGATCTTGCATTGTTCAATGCTAAAGAAAAGCCGGAGAGTATCGGCACTTACTCCATACTCACGAAGTGCCGCTTGATGATCTCGCACAAGATTAAATACAGCTCGACGCATGTTGAGATCGGCTTCGGACGTGAAGGCCGGCAGTTCTGCGATCTCGCACAAGGTACACGTTTGTGATGGCGGAGCACCTCCCGACGTTCCGACAATTTCAACCAATTGGGCTAGACCCATAATGGTCTCTGAGGCACCGAGATGCAGAGAAATATCACTGCCGTCAGCATCAATCGCCAGGCGATGAAGAATGATACGCCTGTCATGCTCGTAATTCGTGCCTTCACTCAAATTGATACCTTGCTCACTTCGCAATTCAAAACGCTGGATATGGAGTCCGTCTGAGTTTTTGTAAAAGCTGGCACTCGCGTCGATGCGGTCGCCGTGCTTGAGGCCCACGCGGTAATCACCGATTTGTACCGGATGATCTCTTCCCACCACAGGATTAGGATAGGGCTGTTCAAAGCTTAAGCCGACGCGGCCACCGAAGTCGATGGCTGGAGCACCACTTTCGCCAGTAGCAAAAACGGCACCGATGGCCTGCGCTACTTCATGAGCTTCCGAGAGATTTTTACTTTGGCGAAAGCTTCGTACGTGAGCCATCGCCTGGATCATCCTGGTGTTGTATTTTTGATTGAGCTGACTTTCAAGTTTTGCTTTCGTTCTAGCAGCGATCTTGCCAAAGAAATCGTAGCTCGCCATTTCGAGTTGTGCCTTGAAGCCGCCTTCTGGAGTCCAAGACACGTGACGTACGTCAACCTGGAGACAGCCATCGACGGGATCAAAAACTGTTTTCACGCACATGTTGAGTGCGCCCGCGAGATTCACATTCACGCGATTCTCATTAAAACCAAAATGAATATTGCGGTCGGGTCGGATCGAGATGCGGGCTTCGTCATCGTCCATCACAGGAATGCGAGACTTCATAAAGACCTCTCCACGAACTTCCGCCGGAAGTGTGCGTAGATGATCGACCAAAGGCTGAATGCTAGGAAGGCCGGCCGCTAGAGCAGCAGCACAAAAGAGGAGTAGTATGGGATACGCGGACCTTCTCATGGTCTAATTTATCGGAATTCTGAAGAAGAGCTTGAGCGAGTAACTCGGATAATAAGGCAATTTCTCATGGTTTAAAGGCTTTAGCCGATGAGCCTACCTATGAAGTTTATGACTTTCATTACTCTTCTTTTTATCACCGCATCTTTCGATGTTGGGTCACAGACCTGTCCAGTTGCGAGATCTCTAAGCTACCATCCGGTGCACGATCAAGACGGCATGGGAACCTGTGCTTCAAATACGGCCGCGTTGATCATGCAGCACAACCTCGGGTTAGCAAAATCGCCATCGTACATGCAGCTGAGCGTAACCCATAGTGGACAGTCCGGAACGAACAGCACTGATTTTTTTTATAGCGATGACGACGGAGAAGAGCGCCTCTTTAACTGGGGTGCACACATTTGCGATGTCGTTAAGCGAGCGAGTCAAGATGGGTTTTGTGACTACGATCAGATGGGTTTCAGTTTCGTCGGTGCCATGGATCCCAGCCGCACTCAGCAGACTTTCTTAGTGAACATATCTCGCTTCATTGATCAAAAAGAAGCCAGCATTCGCACGCTCAGGACCCAACTCAATAATCCTGCAACCCGCGTAGATGCTGAGCGACGATTGGCGTATTTCTTTGCGACGCCTGATAGTAGTTGCGGTATGCCGGCGCTAGAGTTCGTCGCTCGTCGTGCGATGAGCCGACTTAAAGTCACCTGGGAAGCATTATTGACCACACCAGCAACAACCGCGCAAAAAAGCACGGCTCGTCGTTTATTGGATTCGGTTTTTGAAAGCAGTGGTCAACCCAAAGTCGAGGCCCTTAACTATTACCTGCAATTCCTTAACGCCAGCTTTGATATCGAAAGTCACCTCGACAGAGAAGAGCAGAGTAATTCAACGGCTACAGGTTTAGCCGGTGCTCTGCCAGAAACTACGTTTACAAAATGGTGGGGTGAAAGAAAAAATATTCCAACGTCTTCCATGCCGGAAAAGATGGAGAATTTTTATGTTTCTGACTGGCGCGCCTATGCTCCTTGCCGCAGACCAGAGGTGTTTATGGCACTGGATAGTTTTCTGAGTGCTCCGATGTGCACTGTTCCGACGACTGTCGTCTTACCTCCACAGGCCTCGGTTCAAGCGCAACAGCTCATCGAGAGTCTTCGCCAACTTTCCAGTGATCAGCTTGATTTTCAGTCAGGACTTGTGAACATTCTCGCGCCGGCCTGTGCCACTCAGATGAGTCAACGTGCCGGAACTTATTCAGATAACTGTCTTGATCGACCAATCAATTCGGCCGCCACTGCGACAACCGCCAAGAACTTGGTAGTGGAAGAAATCTGCGCTGGCCGAGCAATCGGAATTTCGATCTGTACTGGATTTTTTAAGGCCACTGCACCCATCGATTCAAAGTTTTGCGACGATGATGAACCTGGAGTCGCAGATCACGGTCGCCACGCCGTCACACTCATCGGCTACCGTCAAAGCGCAAACAACAAACGACAGATTCTGATTCAAAACTCCTGGGGTAATAGTTGTCCCTTTACTCAGCATCCGAACGGTCAGTATCCGGCCGGACTCGTTGGGTTAGTGGAGTGCGAGACGAGTGTGGGTGGAGCGCCTACAGGGCGCTTCTGGGTAGACGAAGACCTCCTGTTTAATAATTCGTATCAGCTAAGCATGTACCGACCATAAAAGGGTCTCACTATGAAGTTCTTCGCTTTACTCACGTTACTATTTTCCACGAATGTCATGGCGGACTGGACAATCGCTCAGCAAAAGGTCGAGCTCACTCAATGCCCTAATGGCTCATGCGTGATTTCGAAATCATGTCTCGAAAAAAAACAACCCCCATGCATGGCACTGAAGGCCGCGGAGAATCGCCAAAAAAGTGATGTCGGTCCGGGTGGAACTAATCCTGGTTCTGCTGTGTGCACGAAGTTTCATAAAGCCGGTGTTGTGATCGCCATGAACGATGAAGGAGGCACCAATGCGTTCTGTCGTTTTTCTGATGGCTCATTGTTGTCATTGGATGGTCTATGGCATTGGTAGTCTTTCTACTTACTCTCTCCTTCAATGTGTGGTCGCAGTCTTGTCCCGCTTCAAGATCACTGAACTATCTTCCCGTTCATGATCAAGATGGTCTAGGTACTTGCGCCTCAAACACTGCCGCATTGATGATGCAATACAATTTGGGGCTCACGGCTTCACCGTCCTACATGCAGATGAGTCTCACTCATAGCGGTCTATCTAATAACAATGGTTCTGATTTTTTCTACACCGATAATAAAGGTGTTCGTCGCCTCTTCAACTGGGGCGCACAGATCTGCGGAGTGGTCGATCAAGCCCAAACGTCCGGCTTTTGTGATAGCACCCAAATGGGATTTGATTTTGTGGGGTCGAGGGATCCCATGAAGAGTCAGCAGGCATTCCTCACGAAGATGGCAAACTTTCTTGGCTCGAATCAGATTGAAATTTTAATGATGAGAGACCTCCTCGCGAACCCTCAGACACGAGCGGAAGCGGAGAGAAGAGTTGCTTATTTTTTTGCGGATCGGGCCACTATGTGCACGGTTCCTCAGCGTGAATTTATGTCTCGTCGTGCGCTCGCTAGAATGAAGACGTATTGGGAGTCTTTTTTGGGTGCGTCGACTTCATCCACTCAACGACAAACGGCCCGCCGGATGCTTGATCTAACCTTCCTGCCGAATGGTCAACCTCGTCCAGCGGCCCTCACTTATCATCAAGAGTTTCTCGGTTCTATAAATGGATTGGAAACGCAATTACAATCAGCTGATGAAGCCGATGTTGCTACTGCAGGCCTAAACGGTGTTATGAACGAATCCATGTTCATGTTGTGGTGGGGAAATCGCAACGACGTCATTACCAGCTCAATCCCTCAGCAAAACTCCAACTCCTATCTTTCCGACTGGCGTGCCTATTCGCCGTGTCGTGATCCAGCCCCTTTAACTGTACTAAGAAGTTATCTGGATTCGCCGACGTGTGTTGTTCCTGCTTCAGCGACCCTCAATCCAGCTTTCGTAACTCAAGCACGTCAGATCGTCGCAAGTCTTTCTGCTTTGAGTGAAAACCGTCTTGATCCGCAAGCAGGGTTGGTCAACTTGATCTCGCCGGCCTGTGCGAGTCAGATGACCCAACGAGCAGGCGCCTATTCAGGTGATTGTGGTAATCGTGCGATTAATTCAGACTCATCTGCCAATACGGCGAAAACAACAGCAATCGAAGAAATCTGCCGGGGTCGCTCCGTGGGGATTTCGATCTGCACAGGATTTTTCAAGTCTTCAACGCCCATCGATTCAAACTACTGTGACAATGATGTTGCCGGTGTGGCTGATCATGGACGTCATGCCGTGACACTGATTGGTTATCGTCCAGGACCCAGTGGAAGACGCCAGTTTCTTATCCAGAACTCATGGGGTAACAGCTGTCCGTTTAGACAGGGTTTCTCGAGCAGCATCCCGCCAGCATTGCAAAACTTAGTGGAATGCGAGGTGACTTCAGGCGTGATTGCATCTCCGACCGGTCGCTTCTGGGTGGATGAAGACTTGCTCTTCAATAATACCTACCAGCTCAGCACACTTCGCCCTTAGGGTGTTTTGACTATTTCCCATGCGCGGTGAATTCCGCTGTCTGCAAAATCAGGCGGCACGGTCCACTTGGTGATTTCTTTGGCGATCACTTCAAGTTCGGGATCGAGTTTGAATTTGCGTTTATTCGTCGAGAAGTAGAGCTTGCCACCCATGGTGAGACGATCCAAGCAACCTTCAATCAAACGGCGATGATCACGCTGAACATCAAGTACGTCTTCCATACGTTTTGAGTTCGAAAAGCTCGGTGGGTCCAAGATAATCACATCAAAGCGCTCTTCCGGAATCGGCTCCAGCCAGGCCACTACATCAGCTTGCAAGAAGCGGTGACGGTGGTAATCGATATCATTCAACAAGAAATTGCGACGGCACCACTGTAAGTAAGTGTTCGACATATCGATCGACAGCACATCACTAGCGCCACCTTTGGCAGCGGCCACACTGAGTGAGCCGGTGTAGCAAAACAGGTTCAATACTTTTTTACCCGTACAGCTGCGCATGAGTTCACGGCGTAACGGACGATGATCCAAAAATAATCCCGTATCGAGATATTTGTAGAGATTCACTTCAAAATGCAACGGGCCTTCTTGAATCCGCAGCACTTCGTCTGTTTCTGGTTCCAGAACTTCGTATTGCTCTTTACCTTGTTGGCGCTGACGGCGCTTAAGGATGATGTTCTCATCCGGAATCTGCAGAATCTCTTTGAGCGCCTTGCGAGCTTCTCCATGATGGCGCGCCACCAATTCTGGCTCTTCTTCCACTTCGCGCCCTTGGTCATAGAACAGGACGTAATTCTTGTATAAATCGATCAGGTAGGGATAAGCGGGAATATCCTGCGAATAAAGGCGCCAGGCCTCGATATTTTGTGAACGGAACTGAGCTGCCAGGCGGCGATGATTTTTTTGCAGGCGATTGAGAAGTTCGGACACGTGTCATCCTTCAGGAGTTGCGGTAGTCTTGATGAGTATAACGGAAGGGTGCGCGCATGTCTGCAGACCATGACAAGGACGAAGAAGGAAAGAGCGGTTTGGCCGTGGCGAATAAGCCTAAAGTCGAGCGCCCAAAGCCCTGGAAAGTGCTTCTCCATAACGATGACTACACCACGATGGAGTTCGTGGTGCACATTTTGCAGAAGTACTTCAGTAAAAGTCGCCACGAAGCCCAGGCCATCATGCTGGAAGTGCATACCCGCGGTTATGGTGTGTGCGGTGTGTTTACTCATGAAGTCGCTGAATCCAAGAAAGAAAAAGTCATGAAATACGCACGTGAAAACGGGCACCCGCTCAAATGCTCAATAGAACCCAGCGACGATGATTGATTAAGCTTAGACAGCCTTGCATCTTTTCGATCTGAGCCCATCCTTAAGGTAGGCGCCTTTTTCGCCCAGAGGAAACTTTATGATCAGCAACCAACTCGAACTCATTCTCAATAAGGCCATTCGCAAGGCCAACGATCGCAAGCACGAATTTCTCACACTAGAGAATGTGCTCTTAGCGATGTTGGACGACGAAGCGGTCGCCGATGTGCTGCAAGATTGTGGCGTGAAGATGAGCGATCTTCGCCAAGAACTAGAAGTCTTCATCAACGATGACTCCAACTTTAGTTTGTTAGGTGCTGAGGAGATTGAAGAGCTGAATCAAAAGCAATTCGGCAATGACCAGCTCCGTGAAGCCGCTCGCAGCAACGGTATCCGTTACCAGCCAGAAATCTCCATGGCGCTCCAGCGTGTGATTCAGCGGGCCGCCATCCATATCCAAAGCTCCGGAAAAAAATCCATCCAGGCGATCAATCTTCTGGTGGCCTTGTTTAGTGAAAAAGAGAGCCACGCCACTTACTTCCTACAAAAACAGGGCGTCCAACGTGTGGATGTGGTGGAAAAAATCGCCCACGGCACGGATAAGCCCAATAATCGCACAGAAGAAGCCCGCGAAGCTCAAACTGAGGGCGAAGGCCCTTTCCGAAAAGAAGAAAAATTTGAAAAGGCCCTGGCTGATTTCACCGTGAACCTTAATGCCGAAGCCAAGGCCGGCAAACTCGATCCCACCATCGGCCGCAGCGATGAAATCGCTCGTATTACGCAGATTCTCTGCCGTCGCCGTAAAAATAATCCTCTTCTCGTCGGTGATGCCGGAGTAGGGAAGACTGCTATCGCGGAAGGACTCGCTCAGGCGATCGTGGATGGGAAAGTTCCGGGCCCACTCGCCAACACCACTGTCTACTCTTTGGACATGGCCGGGCTTTTGGCCGGCACAAAGTTCCGTGGGGACTTTGAAGAGCGCTTGAAAATCGTTTTACAGGCCTTGGAAAAGAAAAATGCCAAAGGTGGCAGCATTTTATTTATCGATGAGATCCACACCATCATCGGGGCAGGCGCCACCAGCGGCGGCAGCATGGATGCATCAAACCTTTTGAAGCCATCGCTTTCAAAAGGCACACTTCGTTGCATGGGCTCGACGACTTTTGAGGAATATCGCAAGTATTTCGAGAAAGACGCCGCCCTCAATCGTCGTTTCCAGAAAGTCGATGTGGTTGAACCGACCACTGATGACACTGTCCAGATCCTCAAAGGCCTCAAGTCGCGCTTTGAAGAGCATCACGGGGTCACCTACTCCGATGAAGTGCTGCAATCAGCGGTTGCTTTGGCCCAGAAACACATTTCAGATCGTAAGCTGCCAGATAAGGCCATCGATGTGGTGGATGAGCTAGGAGCTTATCTGCGGTTGAAGCCTGATTGGGTGCAAGGCCGTGCAGCGACCGTCGCTGAAGTGGAATACATTGTGGCCAAAATTGCCCGTATCCCAGAAAAAAGCGTCACGGGCAACGAGCGCGACAAGTTGAAGAACCTTGAGCGCGATCTCAAGATGCTCATCTTCGGTCAAGATGCCGCCATCGAAAAGGTCACGAACTCCATCATCATGTCCCGCTCAGGTCTTGGCACGCCAACGAAGCCGATTGCCAGCTTCTTGTTCGCAGGGCCGACCGGTGTGGGTAAAACGGAGCTTGCAAAACAGCTCGCGGCCCAGATGGGTGTGAACTTTCTTCGTTTAGACATGTCGGAGTACATGGAGAAGCACACCGTTTCTAAATTGATCGGAGCGCCTCCCGGATACGTGGGCTTTGATCAAGGTGGCAGCCTCACGGATTCCATCCACAAGACGCCGTACTGCGTGCTCTTGCTCGATGAGATCGAGAAAGCGCACCCTGATATCTACAACATCTTGCTGCAGGTGATGGATCATGGGTCCCTCACAGACTCGAATGGCCGCACCACGGACTTCCGCAACGTCATCTTGATCATGACATCAAATGCTGGCGCCAAAGACATGGAGGCGGGATCTATCGGCCTCGCAGCTCGCGGTGAAGGTGGTTTGAATCCAGCGAAGCGTGATCAGGCGATTCGGCAATTTTTTACCCCTGAGTTCCGCAATCGTTTGGATGCCGTCATCCACTTCAATCGCCTTAAAGCGATCAATGTGGAGTCCATCGTGGACAAATTCCTCATGGAACTTGAAGGCCAGTTGATGGAGAAGAAAGTCGAAATCGAGGTCACATCTGCCGCGCGAGCATGGTTAGCCCGTCATGGTTTTGACGATAAATTGGGCGCGCGACCTGTTGGACGCCTTGTTGATGAGCGAATTAAGAAGCCGCTGGCCCACGAAATACTGTTCGGCAAACTTGAAAAGGGCGGTCATGTGCTGGTGGATGAAGGTGATGATGGACCTGTTTTCAAATTTTCCTAAAGGTATTGGTGGGTGTTGACCGACAAGATGATCAAGCACGCACGAAAAGTTTTTTTAGCTAAATCAAAAAAAAATGTATTTTTTGTTTGCGTTAGAAAAAAATCGTGTTTAAGCTTTAGATAAGAAAGGTCGGGACCACTCATTTCTGGGAGGAAATTATGGTTAAGAAAGCTACTAAGAAAGCTGCGAAGAAAAAAGCCACTAAAAAAGTTGCAAAGAAAGCAACTAAGAAAAAGGCTGCTAAGAAGCGTTAGTTCGCTCCTTTAGTTAAAGGGTCCTTCGGGGCCCTTTTTTTTTGCCTTTTTTCAAATTCCCCTCTGAGAATCTACTTTTTCAAAACAAATACAGAACGCGCTTGAGTGATGATAATCGGCCAAGCATCTCGCAATTTAATCGAAGGCATTGCGAGCAAAACGGTGAAGCGAAGTGCACTGGAAATAAGGAACATCGCCTGATACGGATTCTTTTCAGCAGGCCAATCCTGTAACAACCACGCCCCGATGGAGACCCCGATGACCATGCCGAGGGTGTTGGAAAAGGAGATATAGGTCATGATGGAGGTCCTTTCCTCATCTTTTATTCGCTCAAAGTAGAGCATCACCGTGGCCAGCTCAAAGGCCCCCCAACTGGCCCCGCAGATAAATTCCACCACCAAAATCCATGGATAGGATTGCGAAAGTGACCACCATAGGGGCGTTGCTGCGATTCCGATGCAGCCTAAAAACAACACCCAACTCATCTGCGATGGCCGCGCCCTGGCCCGCAAGAGCCGCAACATCACAATCCTGCCGACAAACGACATAGCGATCACGCCGGTGTATTTCATCGGTTCCCAGCCCAAATAACCCAGCATGAAGGGATCGAAGTAAACTCCTGCGATCTGCACGACGACATACCAAGCGAACAAAAACTTCACTAAACGACCTTGTTCGGTCCCCTTCAAATTTTTGACAAAATCACGGAAGCGAATGCGCAGCTCGCCTGTAGCGCCCAGAGAAGCGTCGCGATGTTGGCTTAATGCATGGACGGAGAACACTTTGAGTAAAGCGCACAGAAGAAAGATGGCGACAAAAATCGGTAATTGCTGATCTTTGGGAACACTTGCCAGAAAAAATCCGCTGGCCAGCAGGCCTATGAGCACGGCCAGCTGTGCCCAGGCGTTGCGAAGGGCGAAGAATTTCAAGCGAAAGCGTGACGGGATAGTTTCTCCCATTAAGCGATTCCAGGGCGGCAACGATGAAAGACCGGCGGCCCAATAAAGGGCGAGCAAACCAAGCACGATGGGCGCATCAGAAATTCGATAAAGACCTAAATAGGCGAGCAGCGGAAAGGTGAGGGCCTGCACGATAACAAAAGCCGTCGCTCTGAAACGCAATCCCATGCGGCGGAAGGGACCGCGGATGGCAAACATCTGGATGCACACGCCGATGAACATCGGAATGACTTTGCCGGCCCCAGCGATGGTTTCACCTAGGCCCAAGGCCAGCATGAAGGCGGCAAAGTAGCTTTCACCAAGGCCCACGGTGAGATTGGTGTAAACAGAGTCACGCAGACTCGAGCGCACATGTTGGTGAATGGTGGGTTCCATGATAATTTGAATTATCATGAAAAAACTTAATCAGATATTTTTTAAAGGTCTCATCGTCGTTCTTCCGATCATGCTGACGTTTTATTTACTTTACTGGGCCAGCGCCAAAGTTGAGGGCCTATTTGGTTCGGTGGTCCTCGCCGTGGTCGGGCAAGAGTTTTACTGGCGTGGAACGGGCATCGTTTTAACAGTCGTTGTGATCTTCACGGTCGGCCTGTTGGCGCACAATTACTTCACTGGCCGTATCTTTCGCTGGTTCACGGACCAGCTGGAAAAGTTTCCGCTCATCAAGGTCATTTATAACCCACTCAAAGATTTGATGGCGTTGATTCCGGGCCGCACCGAGCACGTCGGCAACCAGCGAGTGGTTTTAGTACAGATGAATGGGATCCAAGTGATGGGGTTGGTGACTCGCGAAGGGTTGGATGAACTTCCGGGCACAAACTTAATCAGTGTCTACGTTCCCTTCAGTTACATGTTGGGTGGTTTGACGTTCTTGGTGCCGGCGGATCAAGTGATAAAAGTAGATATGCCGGTTGATCAGGCGCTGAAACTGTCAGTCACAGCATGGATTAAGGCAAAGCCTCGCGAGAACTAAGAATCTTTGAGCGTGCGCTGAAAATGCGCATGCAAGCCCTCAATGAGATCACTTTGAAGGTCGAGCTGGCGGATTTTGATCCCACTCATGGCGAAGATCTTTTTGGCGATGCCATTTTCCATGGTGTCTTTGTACTTATCCGATAGATAAATCACTTCCGTTACCCGCACAGTGGCCAACATCTTGGCGCACTCGTGGCAGGGAAAAAGCGTCACGTACAAGCGTGAGCCTTCCAGCTGTCCTTTGGCATGCAAAATCGCATTGGCCTCTGAGTGCACGACATAAGCGTATTTCTGCTGGTCGAGGGGAAGCTCTTTAGCGTTCTTCCAGGAGAGTTGGGCTTCATCAATCCCAGCGATCTGGCCGTTGTAGCCCATGCTGACTTGATGGTTTTTTGCATCCACGAACACGCAGCCGACTTTAGTGTTGGGGTCTTTGCTTTTAAAGCTCGCCACCACCGCTTGCAGCATGAAGTATTCGTCCCAATTCGGTGAGCTTTTCATGTGTTAAATCCGCGGGCGAAAGATCAAGGGTTGGTGAACTTCAAGGGAAGTTTCATCTGCGAAAGCCGGAAAATTCATCCCATCGACGACATTAAATAAACAGTCATAAAAACGTGAATCCCAGGCGGAACTTTCATCGAGCCACAGGGTTTCGAGAGCACCGCTTGGGTTAAGTCTGAACGTCATACTGACTTCGACTTTAGTCTGCGTTTTTTTAAGATGCTTGCTGCAAATTTGGAATTTTCCCTGCTGCGCCGAAAGAGTTTTTTGCACGTTTTCTTCCCAGTCTTCTCGAGACGGTCCGGAAGAGGTGGCACAGCCGTTAAACAGCGTTGAAGCGAAGCACAAAATGAGGATTCTGGGGCGACAAGAGAGGGTCATATCGTTATGA
>JAKFUR010000164.1 GCA_021732585.1 Bacteriovoracaceae bacterium | reverse complement strand
TAAATCTGAGAAAAAATCGGTGCTGATCTTACGACAACCTGATTACTAAAACGGGATACTTTCTCATCTTGATCCGAACGTCCGAAGACATTCGAAACTTAAACTCTATTTGAATGGAAAAGAACAAAATTTTCAGGAGCGGTCGGTTGTAGCACCCGTCTTTGGGTCCTGCAAGCGAATTTCAAAAGATTTCTTTTGAAATAAATTTGAGTGGTGGAGATGACAGGGATTGAACCTGCGACCCTCAGAATGCAAATCTGATGCTCTCCCAACTGAGCTACATCCCCAAACAAATCACGCGTCGTGAGCAGTGAAATTACGGATTCTAAGTAAGAGTGTCAACGTTATCGAGCGTGAAATTTTATATTGTGGTGAGCAAAAAAGAAGAAGGCAGCCGTAGCTGCCTTCTTTGAGAGTGATTAGTTCTTCGGCAAAGCCGGTGGATACGAGTTGTTACCCATCTCTTCGACCCATTTGCGCATGGCGCGTATCTGGCGTTTAGGATCATTGTCCAAAACACCTTCAACTGGAGCAATTGTTCCGTCTTCCCAGAAGTTCGGCATCGAAGTGTACGGCATGATCGCCGTAGGATTAGTCAGCCACTTCTCAATCCAAGATGGACGCAAGCGGAGCTTCGCATTTTTCAGAGCTGGAGCTTGTGCTTCGTCATTCGTGAAACCAGTCGTGTGACATGTTGTGCACGCAAGTTCGTTCCAGATTCTCTGAGCTGCTTCACGCTCGCCTGGCTCCCATTGAACAGGACCAAGGTTTTCAAACGTAGGCTGATCAGAGTCAGCTTGGAAGTAAGTTACAATCTGATTCAGTTCCTGGTTAGAGAAGTTGAATGAAGGCATACGAACTTTTACGTACGGACGAATCACGTGAACGTTCTGCAAGAAGTTGTTGAACCAATCTGCTTGTACGCGATGGCCTTCTTTTGCTAGCCAAGGTGGGCCGTAGTTCGGATCTTCGTAAGCTTTGCTGAGCGCTCCGCCCATTCCATCAATATTGTGACAGCCTTGGCAGTTATACTTGTTCGTAATTTTGCGGCCCATCTCAGCGATTTTTTCGTTCGCATCGAGGCGCTTCTGACCGAGTAGAGGAACTTTATCCGCAACCTGACCGAGCAACATACCTGTGATTGATTCGATTTCCCAATCTTGCAGGTAGAAGTTCGGCATGCGGTTCAAGTCTTTGAACGGCTTAGGCACACCAAGATCCCAGATGCTTGGCTGGCGCAAGTGCTGAGCGATCCAACCCTGACGTGTTTTCGGAACTTGCTTCTGCTGACCGAAGCCGAACTGCTCAACTGGCTTAGAACCGACCTTCGTGAGTTCAGGACCGATAGGTGGAAGGTCATTACTGAAGCCATTGATGTTGTGGCATGAGTAGCAACCATACTTACCAATAGAGCGACGACCGAGTTCAAGAGTTCTTTGCTCATCAGTCATATCAACGAGCTTAGCTTTCGCAACATCGATAGTATCGAAGGCAGAGAAGTAGTCATTGACTAGTATTTCATCGCGAAGATTCTTATCCAGCTCAGGGAACTTGAGACCTTCGAATGCGGTATTCTTCTTACTTAAGAGATAACTGGCTATGTCATTTGCTTCTTGATCCGTCAGACGGAAAGAAGGCATGACGGTATCCGGTTGATAGTGGTTTGGTTTTTTCAACCAAGACACAAGCCAGTCAGGATTAACTTTAGAACCAAGACCAGTGAGGTACGTTCCCTTGCGCTCTCCGACTGCGTTCCATTTATCATCAATGCCTTCGACCATGTGGCATCCCACGCAGCCAATCGTTTCAATGAGCTCTTTACCCTTCTCAGCGCTACCACCTTTATATGAGGTGAAGGGAGCGTAGGGCTTCGCCTGCTGAGCCAACAGCGCTGCCATGGCATTCACTTCAGCTTGATTCTTCTTCATGTACTCAGGAGCCGAGTTATTGGCCTGCATGAAGAACGCTGGCATTTTTGATTTAGGATTGAATGAATGAGGGCTCCAGATCCAGTTCTTGATCCATTCAATGTTGGTTTTGGCGGTAATCTTCTCGAGAGAAGGACCTGGCTTCTCCAAGTGCTCCCAGCCTTCGATTTTGTGGCACCCGTAGCAGCCGTAGTTTTCAACGAGCTCACGACTTTTGTTGAGTTTATCGGCCAAAGGCAGGCGCTCAACACCTTGGTGACACTTGATACACATGCCCTCGGTGTGCTGGAGCGGAAGCATGACTTGCGGGATTTTATGAGGCTCATGCCAGTTGTACTTTGCGATCCACTCTTTCTTTTGTTTTTCGTTTTGCGGAATGTGCGCTGGTGAATTGAAATCATTCACACGGTCACCCACGCCTCCGTGACATGAAGTACAGCCGAAGTCCTTGATTGGGTGAGCAGAGTTCACGCCCACAGCAAGAGTGTCGACTTTCGGGTGAGTCTTGTACGGGTTTTGCTGATCTTCATAACCGGCGCGATCGATGAAAACGTGGCAAGTGGTGCAACGATCGATCTTCGGCATTTGAGTGAAGTAGAAGTCGTTCGTCGCCGTTAGGATAACGTGCTGACGGATTTTAATGGTTGGGTCAAGGAAGTCGATAAAGGGTGAGTTGCGGAGAAGCCATACGGGTGTCATGTCAGTCGAGACCATGGCTTGCTCAAGGCGTTCTTTATCACCTAAAAGCGCTTTGAGCGCTTTCTCAGCATTGGTTTTATTCTCTTCGATTTTTTTTATCTCAGCGTAGTAACCCGCCTCTTCAGCTGTCTGCGCTTTGAGCTGATCTTTTCCTGCGATCTCTTTCTTCTTGTAGTCGTCGAAGGTTACTTTGTATTTTTTTGCTTCGTCGAAGTGCTTTGCGCCCAGAGCATGTTCATACTTAAACTGCCAAGCCGCTGCTTGAGAACCCTGCACACCGTTGTACATGTTCTGAACGTAGATACGTTTTTGAACGTCAGCAATCTTCTCTTGGATTTTACGAATGTGTGATTCGTGCTGAGCTAAGCCTTTTTCGGCGTCAGCAACATGAGCACGGGCTTCTTGAAGCTTAGTCGCATCAAGCGAGCCTTCGATCTGCTTAACTTTGGCGGCGGTAACTTGCTTTTCAATCTCCATGGCCTTGACTTGAACGGCTTTCCAGGGACGGATGTAGTCGTCGAGCACAACCCAAATGGTAGTTAAAAGGAGCAAGACCGACAAAACAGCGAAGACCTTATTTAAGGTCGAGATGTTGTAGGCCATTCCGGGTTCACGTTTCATCTTTCGTTACCTTCGCAAACTTAATTAAAGGTTCAACTCAAATTCAGGCATGGCGATGATGTACTTCAAGGTAAAGAACCAGCGAAGGTACATCTTGATCGGCAACAGTGCCATTCCAAGAACTAAGAACATAAGTAAGTAGTAGCGGATCGTTCCGAGACTCTGGAGATACTTTTGGCCCCATTTTTTGGTAAGCCAGATCGGGGCGAGCACCATGTAAACACCCATCAGCAAGATCCCTGCGATCTCGCGAATAAAGATGTTTTTTGGCAGACCCATTCCTAGACCTTTGATCCAGAAATATTCAGCTAAGTTCACGTTGTTTTCGGCGACCGCTTTATGCAAATCCCAAAACTCGAACGGTCCGTAGAACGTCCAGTTCGGACCCCGCAAGAAGGTTCCGATTTGGATTAGGAAAATCCACAACACAACCCAACCGTACATGAAGCCAGCAATAGCGAACTTGCGTTCAGCAAAAGTGTAATAGCCATTACCTTTTGGATTGGTGTCGATAAATGGAATCGCGATCAAACCCACCACGATAATGCCTGGAAGAACTACACCGGCCATCCAAGGATCGAAGTAAACGAGCATTTCTTGGAGACCCAGGAAGTACCATGGTGCTTTTGCAGGGTTGGGTGCCCAAGTGGGGTTGGCCGGTTCTTCGAGAGGAGCTTTGAAGAAAATCGCCCAAACAATCAAGAAAACTGTACATGCGATACCAGCGAAAAGTTCGGTGTAAACCAGGTTGGGCCAGGCCCACACTTTTTCACGGTTTTCAGGAGTTCCTTCGATCGGACCCTCGCCCGCTGCAATACGCTTGTCGTTTTCTACGCCTTTGTGAATCGCATACCACCACGTACCCAACACGCCAGCGTTCAAGATGATAATTGGAATGTTATCGGGAAGGCTGATGACCGAGAAAAAGACTGGATCTGCGAGCATCCAAGCAAAGATCACGAGAATGGCGATCAATGAGTAGAGACCGAATTTTTTTGATCCCACGACTTCCGGTTTCTTAATCGTGTAAACGAAAAATGCCGTCACAGCTGTGAAGGAGTAAACCGGTTCTGCGAGATAATTAATGAGTTCCTTAACCATGGTCGTCCTTGATTTCTCTTAAAGAGGAGCGGAAATACCGCCGTCCTTACGCACGCGCCAGAAGTGAACCGCAATCAAGACAGCCACAACCAGAGGAATGAATACGCAATGTAGAATGTAGAAACGCAACAATGCAGCTTCACCTACGAAACGACCGCCCAACAATTGGAAGCGCACGTCGTTTTTGTCAGAAACCATCACGAAATCACCGATGCGCGCAAGAGCTGCACCCGGACCGCCGTGGCCCATGAAGGGAGTCGCTTTCGCCATGTTTGAACCTACGGTAATCGCCCAAATGGCGAGCTGATCCCAAGGCAACAAGTAGCCCGTGAACGATAGAAGAAGAGTGAGGATCAAAAGAATTACACCCACGCCCCAGTTGAATTCACGAGGTGGCTTGTATGAACCGGTCATGAAGACGCGGAACATGTGAATCCACACGGTGATCACCATCAAGTGGGCGCCCCAACGATGGAGTTCACGCATGATGCCTAAAGGTACGTGTTCGCGAAGACCGATGATATCGGTGAATGCGTATTCTGCAGTTGGGCGGTAGTAGAACATCAAGAGAACACCGGTCACAGTAAGAGCGAGGAAAACGAAGAACGTTAATCCGCCCATGCACCATGTGTAGCCGAGCTGCACGCCTGATTTTTTGAGTTTGATGGGGTGAAGGTGAAGAAACACATTACCAGCGACAACAGCAGCACGGTTACGTGCGTTGTTAGGTGGTCCATGACGGAAAATAGCTTTCCAGACTTGGGTGTTTGCAACTTTTTCTGCGAGACTTTGCGTATCGGCCATACACGTTTCCTTAACTAATCAGACGTCGATATAAGCACCGTCGTAACCCCATTCGCCCTTCTCATAACGGAAGACTTTGGTTTTATCGACGATGATTTTGCCTTCGGGATTCAGTGATACTTTGTAACGCTCGAGAGGGCGCGGAGCGGGACCTTCGAAGTTAATTCCGTTCGGGTAGTAACCTGAGCCGTGGCAAGGGCATTTGAATTTGCTTTCAGCTGGCAACCAAGTAGGAATGCAGCCGAGGTGAGTGCAGATGTTACTGAGAGCGACGAACTTGCCGTCTTTTTTGTAAATCCACACACCGAAACCGTTTTTCCAACGTTCGTCCACACCTTCGGGATATTCATCGGGAAAGCCCGCAACGAAGTCCATCGCAGGTTCGAAAACTACGTTTGGATAGAGGAAGCGGAACACAAAACTCAGCAAACCAGTGACAGCTGCACCGAAAGTGATCCAACCAACAGCAAGAAAACTGAAGAACTCACGACGATTGAGACTAGTTTTGACTTCTTCACTCATGAGTGAAAACTCCAGGCGAAAAGAATTTAGTTCAACCTAAATTCAATCTAAACAGGGCTTTAAAGGATAGCTCATTATGGGGATAAACTTCTAATTTTTCAAGAGATTTACCAGCTCTCTAGCTCTTGTCGAAACTTGGATGTTGGAATCTTTTTCGACGAGTTCTTCGGCCAGGAAAAGCAGTTCTTTTGCGGCCGCTTTCTGAATATGAACCAGAGTGTTCACTTTCAGTGCTTCAACTTGTGCACCGTTTAACTCACCAGGAGTCACGTAGTCATAGCTTAAACTGAGGATTTCTTTCAGAACTGGAACAGATTCCGAAGGATTATAATAAATTAAACCCATCGCCGAAGCATAACGAAGCATGCGTTGCTGCGAAGCAAGATAAGGACGAAGAAGCTGGGCCCCGCCTTCTTTGCGATGCGTTGCGATGGTCACGAGGATGGCCTGCTTCAAACCTTCATCATCCGTTTTTGCCAACAACTCCTCTAACCGGCTCCATTCAATCGGTGAACCTTGGGGTGAATTTCCGAGGGCCACGACGGCGCTGAAGCGAACTTGTGAGTCCTCATCCATGAGAGCTTTGTTAAACAAAGGGAATGTAAGTGGGTGCTGTAGTGAACCGAGTGCGAGCACAACAAAGTTGCGTGTGCGTGCGTCCACACTCTGATCATAGACCTGAATAAGATTTTCTATCACCCAAGGAACATCTTCTTTTGGGATGCGTGAAGACGCTAAATATTTTGATAACTCATAGGCAGCCACCCAGCGATTACCGAAAGTTTTAGAGTTAAGTTCGGCCACAAGGTCGCGATGATCTTTGCCAGTCGACAACATCTTGGTGACGCCGAAAATAATGAGGGCCCCAATCAACACAATCGCAATAGGCACTGCGATTCCAGAGAGTGGAGATTTTTCTAAAAGCTTCTTTGGTGCTGGTGAGGTTTTTTCCTCGGACATTTGCGAACCCTTTTTGCTATACACTTTGGGCACAGAATAATGTTCTGGAGACGGTTGGGGAAGGTGAACAATGGCCTATTTGTTACGCGGATTGTTGTTGTTGATGGTTGCGGGCATCGTTTTGACGACGGCGCTGGCCCTTCAGTGGCTCACATTGCCGCAATCCCACATTCAAACCGCCATTCCTTCATTTATATTTCTGATTTTTATCCAGGCCTTCGTGATGTTCTATTTCATCGGCGTGGCGCGGTTAGTAGAAAACGTCTGGAACGTTCTCCACTCCGAGAACAGTCTGCATGAACTGTTCGATACTCCACCAGCAGATCTCGAACCCTACAAAAAACGCGTGGCTCGTTTTGTTCACGAATCATCACTTTCTAAGCGTCAGACTATTCCTTGGACGATGATGATGTTGGTGCTCGGTTCGATCGGCTTTTTGCTCGGCGGGGCCCATGACACTGGCATGGTCGTCAAAACAGTTCACTCGGGTGTGATCTATGGTTTCATCGTCGCCATGGGCATCGGCTTCTTCCGCCAATGGATTTACCTCGGGAAAAGCCACATTTTGTTGCGTGAACTCAAGGGTCTTTTCGGGATGAGCTCCGACTCAATGTAATCTAACTCGCTTAAATCACTCATCTTTAGGAGCGGCAGTTTTTGGCCTGCTCCTCCCCTCTGCTATTGTCTTGTAGAATAGAGGAATGAAATTTCTGAGTGCTCTATTATCCTTTGTCTCGCTCAACGCTTTGGGCGCGGCCGGTGAGATCGACTACGACCGCTTATCGAAACGATTTGTGACGTCTGTTAAGGAAGCTCAGGTCGATGCCCAATTTTTACAGGTCCCCCAAGTGCAGGCCTGTGTCGCAGAACACTCTATTACCGATGTAAGCAACCAGGCAGAAATCCGTGCGAAGCAAGCGGCGGCTGCGAATTGTCTTCGTGAAAGTTTATCCGGTAGCACGGGTCAACTTAATGATGCCCAACTCGCAGAGCTTTCTAAAAAGTTAGAGCTCGATGCGTACGGCGTGGTGAAAGGAAAATCAAACCAAGCGCTGGTTGACTACTTATCGAGCCGACTTGAAAAAGCACTCTATGGCAAAGGACCAGATGGTCAGGTTGTAAGATTGGGCGAACAGAAGCTGGTAGACCAGAAGGTTTTCGTAGATATCTACGAAACTCAATTAGGTAAGAATATTCTACTGGAGATTTCAAATTATTGTTTGAATCGATTAGCTCTGACGACACAAATTACTCCTCCTGCCACTCGACTTTCGACGATTGCGGGCATGAATCCAGATGAGCTTGGCAGAAACATTACAAGTGGTTTCACTGATATCAATGCGGAAGGACCTGACATTACTGAAGAGGAAACCATCTATGACGCAATCAAAACCCAACTAAAGAGCGTTACTGATTCTGCGGAGAGAGGCGAGACTCCTGCAGATAGACTCAACAAATTGTTCATGAATTGCGTTTCTGCGATTCCAAAAATGTGCGAGTACTATGAAGATTGTTTGTGCCAGTACCGGACAAGAACAAAGCCGCAAGACTTTCCTGATACTCCGGCCTGTAATCCTGCTGCTGTATTTAAATGTTCGTCCCCACCACCAGCTCCTCCTACAGTAGGCAGCCATTCCTGCCACGTGGCTGCGCGTTTGCGTGGATATAGAACGAACTTGGCAGCTACTAAAGAGGTTCAACGAAGCTTTGATAGAAACGCTGGAGCTGATGCGCGCTTCAGGGGTCTTGAAGGAGACGCAGGGAAAGCTACTTACGATAAAAGTAATCCCGGCAGCGGAAATAGTATTGATGATGTTACGGCCATTACGACCAGCGAAGTGAATGAAGCTTTGCAGGTTAATCAACTGTCCAATGAGATTGAGGCGATTCCGGAGAATTGTGTAGAGGCGCCGGAAGATGCAGAATGCGCTCGATTCTATTATCAGGAATCAGAAGTGAGAAAATTCGCTCAGTCTTCGGCAGGATATTCTGCTGCAACCATCGTTGAGTCTGAAAAAATCAGACGCCTTACAGACAAAGAACAGCTTAAAACGTATTTGCGCTCACGCGCATACTTTGACCTTGAGAAATTAGTAGATAGTGGTGATATGAATCAAATCGTCGCCTCAGCACGCAGTCGCTTTGAAGCTGAACGAGAAGCTACTTTTGCCACAATGACAGCGGCGTTTGAAAGAAAGCAGTTCACGACCGAACTTGCGGGTGGACCAAGTGCGGAAGATCGCGCAATTGCGGTGAGAAATGAGTACAAAAACAAAGGTAAAGAATTTCAGCAGCTCATTCTCTTTAACAACGTTGTCTCAAGTTATCTTTCCTTACGACGTGCCGTACCCGGCAGTGATGAGACAGAAGATGCCGGACGAAACTTAAAGGCATTCGAACGCGAAATAACCTCAGCGGGTTCAGAAAATACGGCTTTGCAATATTTTCAAGGTATTAGCTCCGACGAACGATCTGAAATTACCGATTCAGATACCCCACTTGTGGATATGAATTTCCTCGATCAGATTTTAAGGAATGAAGCGCCAGCGGCGACGACTCCGACTAATCCTGAGCCTGAATGACTAGATCGACTTCACCCAGATAAAGACTCGGTTCTTTCCTGCAGGTGTTGCCTCGCGCGCATTACTTTCGAAAATCGTAGCATCCCCTAAGCCAGAGACCGTTCCTAGGAAGGCTTTGAGCTGTGACGAAGGTACGAGAAGATTAAAGTAGATACCACCAGGAATAGATGTGCCGGGTTTCACATTTCCTAGTGCCGCCACTTTGTAATCAGTCAGCATGGGAAGAATGCGCTCACGCAACTCTCCCGGACTCACTGACGTCATCAGCACGCGGTAGGCGCGATTGCGACCAGCTCCAGCACCCGCATCACGGTAACCACCCTTCTGATTCTCTTCGTAGGCCGAGGTCTCGGCTTCACCTTCGGCGAAGGCGGGAATTTCCTCTACCGACGTCAGCGCCACTTCGTCAGACTCAGGATCAAAGCGCACGTCTTTGATTTCTTCGAAACTCTTCGCGCCTTCGATCCGCTCTAGCTTATCGATCTCTTCATTGGAGAATTCGATGTTACGTTGGGCGCGATCTTCTGGGCGATAGAGCATGGTCAAATCAAGTCCGAAGAATGTCGGTTCGAGAAGCTTGATGCGTTTGATGATGTCACTTTCATACCAAGAATTCGCCGCACGCAAGCCGCCGATCAAGGCCACAGCAATGACCAATAAGAGGACCACTTCACGCACAAAACGAAGTTGCTTGCGCCAGGAAACTTGGCGCTTCATCCGTGCCCAGTCGAAGCGCAATTGGTAGAGGTCTTTTTTCAGCTCTTTAAGAATCGCCTGCCATTGTGGAAAAAGTGTCACCTCAAGGGACAGCATCATGTCGTCTTCATCCCCATGGCGAGGCAAGGAAGTGAAACCAAAAGACGTGGACATGTCTTTAAAGGTGCGACGGCGATTAGGAGAAAGTAGGTTCCCCACTTCAAAAATTTCATTGGCTTCATCTTGGCGATGAGGAGAGATACTAAGAAAATAATCTCGCACGATATGCGCTAACCAACTTTCTTCGATTTTGGCCTGTTGGCAAAATTCGTCAAACCGAAGACCAGATTCTGCAAAAGCAAAGATGGTGAAACGATCCTGCAGCCAGGCGAGCCATGAATAAAGAGGGCCCGTTTTGGAGATTTTTTTAGCGTAATCCAAGCGTTCGATAACATAGAGGGCGTCATGGCCACCGCCAAAGATGGCCTGCCAGAACTCTTCGAAGGCTTTGCGATGTTTACCTTCCCACGCCAAACTGGCGAGGTTGAGATTCAACCATTCGCCGAATTTATTCTCCTGCTGTGTAGTAAGTTCAAACACAAACGCTTCCTTTACCCGACAAATGCACTCCGAATCCTCTAAATACCCTAATTCAGGATACGACTGCGAATGGCCTATTTTTGCCCGCTAGAGCCCAACGAGCACCGTCCCCTATGATAGTACAAGATGCCACAAAAGGCATGAGCTCAAAGAGGTTAACGATGTCGGATAATATGTCGATTCCCAAATTCAATAATAGCAAAGAAGCCATCAATCGACGCCAGGCCATGGAATTGCGTCGCCTTGAAGAGACCAATCAAAAGCAATTATTGAAAACCAAAGAGCACACCGAGACGCAAACAACGCGCATCGAGAAAGACTTTGAAGTTCAAGTGAACGCGGATAAGTCTGACTACGATAAGAAGCTCACTGAAATGCGCCAGAAGTATGCCAAGCGCTTAGCGGAAGAGAATTCAAAATTTGAATCATCCATTCAAGACCTTAAGCAAGCACAAGAAGGCCGCATGGCTGAGCTTCGTAGCAACCAAGAGCGCGAAGTGAACCGCACGCTGGACGATCACAAAGAATATATGGAACGCGCGAAGCAGCGCTTTGAAGAGCAGAAAACTAAATACGAAGCTTGATTCTCTTGAAGGAGTGACAGGATGTCGCAAACGCCAGAAAACGAAAAGACCGGTATCTACATCAACGGCCGTCAACAGGTCGTCGATTTGCTCAAGCATATGGAGCAGGGGGATAAGTCACGGTTGCTTCGAAATTTGAAAGGCCGTAACCCTACACTTGCTAAAGAACTCTCTGAACAGTGTTTTTCTTACGACAATCTCTGGACGCTTGATGACGAAAATCTCTCGAAGATTCTCGCCTCTACAAAGCCGGTCATTTTGGGTTTGGCTTTGAGTCTTTCTAGTATCAAACACCAGAAACGTGCGCTGGGCCTTATCCCTCGCGAAAACGCTTTGAAGGCTTACGAAGTTATGACGAAAGATCTGTCAGACAATCGTCGTGAGTGTATGCGTGCCCAAGATAAAATGATGGAACTTGCTATTGATCTAAGCCGTCGCCAAATCGTTCGCTTCTACTAAATCAGCAATTTTTTAAGTCTTGTTTCTTCTTCGGGTGCCAACTCTTGGCCCCCGGAGAGATCAATATGACCGATCCGGTGTTCTGCGATGGCAGAAGCCGTATCATTGGCGCGCTCACCTAGTGTGGCCAGCAGACCGCTTATCCAGGCAGGAGCAGAGCTGAGAGTTCTTTTAACTTCATTAGCGTCAATTTCGACAATCTCAGATTCTTCCATCGCTATGGCAGAGTAGCCATGTTCAAGACCCGTGAGGACAGCTTCCTCTCCGATGATTTTTTGGTTTCCTCCCCACATCACGGGCACGAGTCGCTCCTTAGAGCGCTTGAGGCAGAGAACACCGCCTGATTTGACGATAAGACGATAATAAGATGGCTGGCGCTCTGGCCTTCTTTGAAGAGAATTTCATCTTTCTGAACGATACGGACATTATCATTTAGCGAGATATTCATGAGGCACCTTCCCTTCTAAGAATGTTCCATATCTTAAACCATATGTCGAAATCACGACTGTCTCAACTTTAAGACGCTTCAAAAGATGGCTCGTCAGCATTAATCCCCCGCGAATAGCTTCTGAGCGCTTCCCAAGAAACGGGAATTCCTGAACAAACTGGCCCGGCTCCCAAAGACCACAGCGCTGGTAAAGCCCTTGGATATCAGTCGCCTTGAGTTGCATGCCATGAACCTCATCTTCAATGAAGTCCTTATTCCCAAGGTGCATATTACCCAAAGAAGTTAGTGTGCCGGCCACGCAATGGAGAACGGACGTATTGTAGCCATCAAGTGCTGTTGAATTATCGGAAAAAACTTTCGCCAGTGAAGTATCAAAAGACCCGTCTTTAAGCCAGTCTGTTGCCCGAACCGCGCCCACTTTGAGACTGATAGAATCGATGATCTTAAATGAGCGTGTATCGACACGGATGAATTCAGTGGAAGCCCCGCCAATATCCATCACTACAACTTGATTTTCTAAGAAATGAGTATTGAAGAGAATGCCCTTAGTCGTCAGCGCGGCTTCACCTTGGCCTGTGATAATTTTTACCGTTATCCCCAATTCTTGCAGGACACGTTGATAAAAAGCAGGGGCATTTTTGGCGACTCGCGATGCTTCTGTGGCCGTGGCGATAATCTTCTCAGGAAGAACACCATGCTGACGGCATACATCGGCATATCTCTTGAGCGCGTTGAAAGTCTCTTCTAAAGGAGCCTCAGCGAAGACTCCGCTCTTATCGAGACCTTTTCCAAGACCTGTGACTTCAGAAAGTTTCGCCAGCTCTTTAAAAGGAGCTACTTCCGCCAGAAGCAGAAGAACGGAATTAGAACCAATGTCGATACTGGCGCGGATTTCTTTCATGAGTTTCTCTGAAATACTTTTAGACGTTCTATGTCAGGGTGATTCACAAGACCACGTTCACAGATAATTCCTGTGATCAAAGAGGATGGAGTGACGTCGAAGCTAGGATTCAGAGCGCGACCTTCAGGAGGAGCCACTCGGTGATTCTTGTAAGATAGAATCTCATCTTCATGACGTAATTCAATCTCGATACTTGAGCCGTCTTTCATGCTGAAATCAAATGAACTTAATGGAGCTACGACATAAAAAGGCACCCCATAGTGCTTCGCTACGATCGCCAACGTGGCCGTCCCGACTTTATTAGCGGTATCGCCATTGGCGGCAATACGATCGGCACCGACAAAGATAGCGTCGACTTTTTGATGGGAGAGCACGTAACTGGCTGCTCCCTCCACGACGATCTTATAAGGGATGCCCTCTTTCCCCAGCTCATAGGCCGTCAGACGAGAGCCTTGCATATAAGGGCGAGTTTCATCGGCATAGACCATTTCAACTCGCCTGTGTGCATGCGCGTGAGAGATTACTCCTAAGGCTGTACCCAAAGTGCCGCAGGCGAGAAAACCGGTATTACAATGAGTCATCAAAGTGAGTGCACGATTTCCATATTTCTCAGTAAGCTCAGTGAGAGCGGCTTCGGCCATTTTAGTATTATTCGTAATCGATGCATCGATCTGAGCATTACCGTCACTTACAACAAACTCATAGACACTTTGAATCTGTGAGCCGGCCGGGAATTTATTTTCCACGAGACTTAAAACGCGATCAATTTCAAACATTAAGTTTACGGCAGTAGGACGGGCGCCTTTCAAATAGGTCGCAGCTTTCTGGAACGATGGCAAAGAGTAAGAGCTTTGACCCTTCAACCAGAGCGCCAATCCATAGATCGCTGTGAAGCCAATACAAGGAGCGCCTCTCACGACCATGTCGAGGATAGCGTCGTGGGCTTCTTCGATTGTCTTGATCGTTAGCATCTTTTCTTCAGAGGGGAGCAAGCGCTGATCAAGCAAAAGCATTTCGTGATTTTTCCAAACAATAGGGGCCGGTACTTTCGAAGACATGCAAAACCTCAATTCAATTCGATTAAATGTTCAACAGGCTTGCGCTTGCCTGTTTTTTGCAAAATGCGAAGTTTGCAGCGGATGGGAGAATTGGCCCACTCGCCTGTGATATTCCAATCCTGTCCTGTGGCGCGCGCTTGCCAACGTGAGATTCGATAATCCGGAGCCTCTTGCACCATTTCGGCTTGATGAACAAAACTATCTTTAAACAAGGGAGCTAACTCAGCTCTTTCACTCACGAGCGCCTTACAACTTGATCGCGAAAGCAAGGGAAGAACTCCTCCCTTCCATGCAAGCTTGAGCTGAAGAGATCCGTCCGCTTTCGACCAGATTGTCCCAGTATACGCATGCCCAGGAACTAAAAAGAACTCTTTGCCCGTTGCTGTAAAAAGTGGATCAAGCGGCATCGATTCGAACGTGGAAGTCCACTCAGTTTTAGTGCCACCCATATGCGGATAAATAAGACCCATCACGGGTAAATCAGTGCGGGGCTTAAACTGTGTGACCTTAATGTGCTCAGGAAACCTTTCAAGTGAATAAGGTGCAAAACCACTAGTGTTCATAGTCAATTTTTGCCACGGCAACCACCATATCATATCCCAAACTTCATTATGAGGGGCGTACCAATCCAAGGCGCTATGTGGGGAAATAAAAAGCGCCGGAGACCAGGTCAGCTGAGAATTATTCTTTGAATGCGAGTATGAAATCCATGGAACACTACCAAGGGTCAAACTACCGTCTGCGCTCGTAGGATTCCTAACAAGTAGATTAATGTTCAACGGCTGCTCGCCTTCACCAGCAACACCTACGATCCTCGTATTATTTTTTGTGCGTAATGAAAGACCAAGTTCCCGTTCGGAAATGCTCTTACTTAAACGAAGTTCACCCAAAAGTGCTGCTGATTGATACGGGCCAGACCCTTTATGCAATAAGCTGAATGGTAATAAATCGAGGAAGAGTTCATGGGACAAAGCGAATTTTGGCACGTTGAGCTTAAAACGCTCTGGAGTCCACTCGAGATCACCGACGAGGGCGATCCATTCATCCTTCGCAGACAGAGTTGTAAAAAGCCCCATCCGAGGATGAAAAAAACCTTTTCCTTCAACAGAAAAGTCCCCGTTGCGAATGCGGTTTCCTCTTTGCACTTGTACACGTGACTTCAAATAATAGTGGAGGTCAACTTTCTGGCTTGAGAATCGGTACTCGCCGAGGGCCTTCGTCTCACCACTTAGGATCGCCCCACCCATCTTGTATTCCCATGGAAATACCACTTCGAATGCAGTTGGTTTTTTGGGATCAACATTCAAAAGATAGAGCTTATCAAGTGCAACTTCTTTGCCTTCCCAAGGTCCACGCACTCTGTTGAGGCGAAGATTAAATGTCGACTCAATGAGATGAGCTGGGATTGAAACCTGTTGAGCACGATCCGACTTACGATGATCTAAGAACATCTCAATTTCTTTGAGCATGCGTGCCCAATCTGTGACTGCAACGTCGCTAACTGCAATATTTATTCGAACAGGGTTGTGTGAGAAGAAGACTGTCCATGGGAGTCTTACTTCTGCATTTTTAGCGACAAGTATTTTAGTTCCATCGGGCGCTATGGCTTCGATCCCTTCAATCATGACCCTGAAGTCCGCTCCGTAAGATGGTTTTACTTTTTTAAAACGTAGCGCCCAAGGTACCTCTAGCTCTTGCGCCACTTTGTTCGCATGAACAGTCATGTTTTCTGAATTCAGATTCCTCCCGACTTTCCACCAAATGAAAAGTGAGACACACCCGATGAGAATCCAAACTGAAACTAAGAACAGCACAACTCTTTTCATGGGTCCCTTTAAAGTCGCTGCAGTGGAGCGAATTTGACCATAAAGCGCTTTTTCACGCCGTCTTTGAATTTAATAACAACCTTCTCTTCTTGACCTGCGCCCTCACTCTCCATCACCAGGCCTTCACCGTAAAGGGCATGAAGGACTTTAACGCCTGATGGGTATTGAGAAGAAACACGTGGTGGCGGAGTCACAGCACGTTGCTGATAGCTACGTTCGACAGTGAATACATTGTCGTCGTAGTCAGGATGCTCTTGCACATCATCAAAGTTCCGCTCACGCGGCATCCCCTTTGGGCCTGTGCCTTGAAATGTCCACTCAACGTGAGTCTTAGGTATCTCATTGATAAACTGGCTTGGGCCGTTGAACTTGAGACTTCCCCACAGCATACGACCTTGAGCAAATGTAATGGTGAGGCCTTTCATCGCACGAGTCATGGCCACGTAAAACAAGCGACGCTCTTCCTCTATTGCAGAACCGCCACGTTCAATGCTCTTGAAAGACGGAAAGAGATTCTCTTCCGCCCCTGTTACAAATACATGCTCGTACTCTAGTCCCTTGGAACCATGAGCGGTCATCATGGCCACAGTCTCTGAATGATCCACTTCGGCTTCGGAATCAAGCGTGATGGTTTCAAGAAAGCCGGTCAGACCTGGTGTCTCTTGATTAGTCTCGTATTGTTTTAAAGCGGTAGATAATTCTTGTAAGTTCTCGAGGCGTGCTGCTCCTTCGTGTGAACGATCAGCCTTAAGTGCTTCGAGATAACCTGATTCATGAAGAAGTTTGTCGTAAGAGTAAGAAGGCAACGGTTCAGGGCCATTCTCAAGTGCTTGCACTTCTTGAATAAGACCCACTAGACCGCCAAGGCTGCTCATGACCTTTGCCGAAAGCCCCACGTGGCGATACTCCGAAGGAGTCTCCACCACGCGTTCGACGAGTTCATACAAGGACATGTTGATTTGAACGGCCTGGTCTTCTAGCTTCCGCAAGCTCGTCGCGCCGATACCACGAGCGGGCGTGTTGATGATGCGAGAGAAAGCCAATGAGTCTTTGGGATTTACAACTACGCGCATGTAGCAAAGCATGTCTTTGACTTCTTTGCGATCGTAGAACTTAATGCCAGCGACGATATGATACGGAATACGTTCACGGCGCAAGGAATCTTCCAAGGCACGTGACTGACTGTTGTTGCGATAGATAATAGCAATGTCACTGCCAGCGGTTCCACGCTTTACGAGTGACTTGATTTCGCTAGCGATATAGTCGCCTTCCACTTTCTCATCACGGCACTCGACGATCTTAATCGGATCGCCTTCTGGATTATCAGTCCACAGCTCTTTGCCTTTACGCTCTTGGTTGTAGGAAATAAGGCGAGCGGCGGCATCGATGATTTTTTTTGATGAGCGGTAGTTTTGCTCGAGCTTAATAATACGAGCAGCAGGGAAGACTTTTTCAAAGTCGAGGATGTTGCGAATGTCCGCGCCACGCCATGAGTAGATAGATTGATCTTCATCACCGACCACACAGACGTTGCCGTGCGATTCACCGAGCTGACGAATAAGCTGGAACTGCGCACGGTTGGTATCTTGATACTCATCCACCATGACATAGCGAAAGCGGCGTTGATACTTAGCACGCACATCTGGGTATTGAGCAAAAAGTTGAAGAACACCAGTAATCAACCCACCAAAATCAACTGCGTTCGAACGATGAAGTTCCGCTTCGTAATCAAGAAACAAATCCCACAATCGCGGATCATCAGCGAGTAACTGGGCTTCTTGATCAAGACCAGCGCCTGAATACCAGCCAAGATTTTTTACGTTATCGACGTAGTAAGAAAGTGTATTGGGGGCAATATCTTTTTGATTTATCCCCAAGCGACCCAACACCGTTTTGCAAACTGAGTTGGTTTCACCATCATCAAAAATAGTGAAATGCTTTGAGAGACCCAAATGCGCAGCTTCTGCGCGCAGTAAGCGTGAACAAAATGAGTGAAATGTTGTTACTTGAAATGTGCCGATGTCATGAGTCGTAACTTGGCCTAAACGCTCGCGCATTTCACGGGCGGCTTTGTTTGAGAACGTCACCGCCAGAATTTGGTAAGGTCCTACACCCTTCTCATCGAGCAAATACTGAATACGTGTGATGAGCGTACGAGTCTTACCCGAGCCCGCACCAGCGAGAATCATCACGGGACCTTCTGAGGCCTTGACTGCTTCTTGTTGTGCTGGATTGAGATGACTCAGTTCCATACTTACTCTACCGTCACGCTCTTAGCGAGGTTACGAGGCTTATCGATGTCGGTACCTTTGAGTTTGGCGATGTGATAGCTCAAGAGCTGAAGCACAACATTCACCATGACAGGGGCCAAGTTTGGCAAACCGTTAAAGTCGAGCTCGTAGTACATATCTGAGACTTCTCGCAACTCTGGATGACCCTTAGGTCCTACGGCAAAAATCAAACCACGGCGGGCTTTCACTTCTTCAACGTTAGAAAGTGCTTTTTCGAAAAGCTCCGGGCCTAACACCGCTATGTTCACCATATTGTCGTCAATGAGAGCGATGGGTCCGTGTTTCAACTCACCTGCCGCGTAGCCTTCGGCATGAACGTAAGCGATCTCTTTCAACTTCAATGCACCTTCAAGAGCGATCGGGAAATAAACCCCGCGACCCGTGAAGATGAAACCTTTTTTATGGTAAAGCTTTTCAGCAATTTCTTTAATGGCCGCTGCATCTTCACAGATGGCGGCCACACGATCAGAAAGAGTTTTAATTTCTTGATAAACTTCCACCGTCGCAAGCTTGCCGGCATAGCCCATCGACATGAGATAGCCTGTGAGAACTTGCTGTGTGAAAGCTTTCGTACTGGCGACACCAATCTCCATTCCTGCATGAATCAAGAAATTCTGATCGCAATGACGAAAGAGTGTAGAGCCCTGAGTGTTAACAATCGAATATGTAGGTAAACCCTTCTCATGGCAAAGCTCTTGGCAGGCAAGCGTGTCAGCCGTTTCGCCAGACTGAGAAATGAAAAGCCCTACTTCACCTTTTTTAAGAATCGGTTCGCGATAACGGAACTCACTGGCGATCTCCACACAGCAACGTACGTTATTGAAACGTTCAAAAAAATTCTTAATCACAAGACCCGCATGCCAGGCCGTACCACAAGCTGTGATGTGGAAATACTCAGGAGCTTTGCCTTTAAGATTTGAGTACGTGCTCAGGCCCTCGCCTTTGATCGCCCAAGCGACGAGCTTTTCCATCAAGGCCGGCTGCTCATGAATTTCTTTGAGCATGAAGTGCTCGTAGTGACCTTTCGAGGTGGCATCCATGCTCATGGCATTCTTTTGGGCAGTAAAACGCGTTGAAGGGGTGAGGTCTAATTCAAAAAAATCCATTGAAGCCGTATGGCCCTTCACACTGCCACAACCGATAACACCATCTTGTGGAAAGAAAATTTCCGGGGCGTAACCGATCAAAGCGAAAGGATCTGAAGAAACAAAAGCTTCGCCTGTGACAGGATTAAGCCCGCACACCAAAGGAGCTGAACGCTTTACACAGAAGAGACGATCTGTTGATTTCTCCATGGCCACAAACGCAGAGTTACCTTGAATCGTTTGGAACGCCTTACTCATGGCCTTCAAAGTGTCGCCAGTTTCTTTAGCAAATTTCGTGAGCAATACTAAAAAAACTTCTGAATCGGTTTGTGATTTGAAAACCCAGCCTTCGGCCTGGAGTTGTTTTTTGAGCACAGGTGCATTTTCGATAATTCCATTATGAACAACCGCGAAGTCATCATTGCCGTGGGGATGAGCATTGTCGTTGTTAACGGCACCGTGGGTAGCCCAACGAGTATGGCCGATGCCGACGTGTGATGAGGGATTCGTTTCTGTAAGGGCCGCGCGCAAATTTTCAAGCTTGCCCTCTTTCTTAACGATCTCAAGCTTGCTGTTGATTTTGAGACAAATGCCCGCTGAATCGTAACCCCGATATTCGAGGCGACTGAGGCCTTCAAGAATAGGTTGAACAGAGTTACGAGGACCGGTGTAACCAACGATGCCGCACATGAAGAACTCCTGGGGTGGAATAGCTCCCCAGATTAGCACTCCCAGACGGGAGTGACCACTTTGACACTGCGCTTTAGCTCGGTTTCTTGCTCTTCAAAAAGCGATGGGCCATGCCCTCTTTTGTCGTCTGCGAGGAACGCGCAATGGCAAAGCCCCCAGCAGGCACGTCTTTCGTCACGGTGGAGCCTGCGGCGACAAAAGATTTGTCACCAATTTGGATAGGCGCAATGACTTGTACGTCTGAGCCAATAAAAACATGGCTGCCAATTTTAGTTTTATGCTTATCTTTGCCGTCGTAGTTGCAGGTGATAAACCCGCAGCCGATATTAGATTCTTCACCCACTTCAGCATCACCCACATAACTTAAGTGAGAGACTTTTGCGCCTGTTCCAAGTTTGGATTTTTTGATCTCAACGAAGTTTCCAACTTTTGCATTTCGGCCAATATCAGAGTCTGGGCGAAGGCGAGCAAAGGGGCCTACATGAGCGCCGGAACGAACTATTGTTTTTTCTAAATGGCTATAGGCCATAATACGTGCGCCTTCTTCGATCTGACAGTCCTGCAAAATCGCGCCACTTTCCAGTACGACATTCGCACCGACTTGAGTTTTGCCAAACAAGCGAACACCTGGGTGAAGGACGGTGCCCGCCTTGATTTCAACATCACAGTCAACCCAAGTGCTAGTGGCGTCAAAGAACATCACGCCTTCATTCATGAGTGAACGGATTTTACGCTGGCGAAGAATTTGCGTAACCTGCTCAAGTTGTTCAAGGGTGTTAACGCCCAAGAATTCACGTTCGTCTTGATAGGTGACAGCTGCGACTTCACTCTCTTGCGAGAAAACATCTGTGAGATAGAACTCTCCAGACTTATTTTGATTATTGAGTCCAGCCAGACGACTTAAGAGGTAATCCGTACGAACCAGGTAAAATCCTGAGTTCACCTCAGTGACTTTGCGCTCTTCAGGTGTCGCGTCTTTTTCTTCAACAATACGAAAGCCTTTTTGAGCACGCAGGATGCGACCGTAACCCGTAGGAACCGGGGTCATAAATGTACCTGCTAGCGCCTGCAATGATGGGCGGGCCTTGAGCTCCTGCCAGAGACAATCAAAGGTCTGTGGTGTGACAAGTGGGGTATCTGCGCAAACGATAAAGGTATAAGTCTGCTTGCTGTTGCTTGGACACTCCGAGAAGTAGCTTCTTAAGGCATCCCCTGTCCCACGCTGTTCTTTTTGCCAAGCAAAGCTCAAGTCAGAAAACTGCTTTTTGAGATGTCCTTCGACCTCTTCTCGCTTGTGACCAACAACCGTTGTGAGAGAGCACTCAAGACCAGCAGAAGCAGCGAACTTCTTCGCAGCAATAACCACATGGTCTACCAGTGGGCGTCCGAGCGCCGGACACAGCGCCTTTGCGAGATCAATCTTAAGACGAGTCCCTT
>JAKFUR010000110.1 GCA_021732585.1 Bacteriovoracaceae bacterium | reverse complement strand
CTAGACAATTGTTCTGCAGAGGGGAATCATGACTCAAATTGAGGAGATTCCCCCATGCGCGCGAAAAATCCGGCCGGTCTTAAGTCTATTGATCATCTTGAATTCACAGTGGACGATTTCTCATCCCCCACGATCAAGCTTTTTCATGACATGGGTTTCTCGCTGACAGCCGAAGCTCCCAACAAGCGTCTCTATACTCAAGGCCAAGTTCGCTTTCTCATCACTGATGATAAGAATCCGCAAGCGGCTTCTCGTCGCTACTACAACGCTCATGGTGAGGGGGTCAGCAAGATTTCCTTTCAAGTTGAGTCGGTGGATGTCGCACTTGAAACCACTCTCAAAAACGGTGCTGTCTTAAAAGAAGATGTAAAATCATCACACTCTTTGCACGGCTCAATCAAGACGGCTGCGATTCAAGGATTCGGTGATGTGCTGAATGAATTTGTTGAGCGTGGTGCTGGTGAATTCCGCACAGGTTTTCAAACTGTTGCTGTGGATCCCGCAGCTCTCCCTCTCAAAACCCGTGTTTCACGTATTGATCATCTCACGAACAACGTCCCTAAAGGTCAGATGGACCATTGGGTGGAATTCTACAAACGCACTTATGGTTTCGTAGAAACACGTTACTTTGATATCAAGGGCACCAAGACTGGCCTCAATTCTAAAGTTGTTCAATTAGAAGATAATTCGATCATCATTCCGATCAACGAACCAGAAAAAGAAGGCGGCAAGAGCCAGATTCAGGAATTCCTGGATGTACATAAAGGTCCAGGCGTTCAACACATCGCCTTGATGACTCCCGATATAATCTCGACGGTAGGTGAACTACGCGGAAGAAACTTAAAATTCCTTGATGTACCGAATTCCTATTACGACCTCATCCCTACTCGCCCATTTAAAATCACCGAAGATGTGAAAACTTTACAAGAACTCCGCTTGTTGGTGGATGGTGACCCTGAGGGTTATTTACTGCAAATTTTCTCGCAAACATGCGTTGGGCCGCTGTTTTTTGAGTATATTCAGCGGAAAAATCATTGGGGCTTCGGTAATGGTAATTTTCAGGCGCTGTTTGATGCGATTGAGCGTGACCAGGTGCAGCGGGGTTATCTCTAAGCTTTGTTAATGTTCTGTTAAGAGGCCCTCAAACGCTCTTACTTTTGCCATCGATAAGGTATCCCTTTGATCAGTTATTACTGAATCTAAGGAGTCCTTATGATGCGCTTTGCAATCCTCGCACTTTTAGTGGCCGTGGCTTCATGCAGCCGTTCTCAAAATCACGTAGTGATTCAAAACAAGGGTTCAGATACTCTCGTGAACTTGGCGCAAGCCTGGGCAGAAGAATACAAGGTCATCGTTCCTCATGTCGGCATCGCCGTTTCTGGCGGCGGTTCAGGTACAGGTATGGCGGCCCTCATCAACGGTACTGTTGATATCGCTAACTCATCTCGTGCCATCCACGAGCAAGAAAAAATCGACGCTGAAAAAAACAACAACGGTAAAGTGACCGAGCATATCGTGGGCCTTGATGCACTCGCTGTTTTCGTTCACCCATCAAACCCAATCACTGAACTCAATCTCGAAGAGATTGGTTGCATCTACGGCAAGAGCGGCAAATGCCTCACATGGAGCGATGTGCGCCCCGGGACAGTTGTTCCAGGTTGCCAAGACAACAAAATTATCCGCGTATCACGTCAGTCTAACTCAGGAACCTACGAATACTTCCGTGAAGCGGTTTTGGGTAAAGCTCAAGACTTCAAACAAGGCTCAATGGACCTGAATGGTTCTCGCGAAGGCGTGGACATGGTTGGCAAAACACCGTGTGCGATTGGTTACACCGGCATGGGTTACGTTGGTAAAGAGGTGAAGTCTCTTTGTGTGGCGAAAGACAAGAGCATGCCTTGCGCTCTTCCGAACATGGAAAATGCACTAAGCAAATCTTATCCGATCTCTCGTGAACTTTTTATGTACACCGTGGGCACACCCAAGCCTGAAGTTCAGGCTTTCTTAGACTGGATTAAGACAGACGCAGCTAAGACCATTACAAAAAATTCAGGCTTCGTTCCGGTTCAGTAATGGATAAGGTACAGGTACTCCCCATGACTCAAGCAAAAGTAAAACCGGTTCGCCGCAACCAGCGTCCGTGGTCTGAGCGAATTATCGAAGGGTTGATCAAGGCCGGCGGGATGTCGGGTATCATCTTCGTTGTGGGGATTCTGATCTTCATCTTGCGCGAATCAGCCGGCTTCCTGTTTGGTAAATTTGATTTTGTAGAATTTTTCACCAGCGGGAACTGGGTTCCCGCTTCGGTGGAGAAAATTGAGTACGGCACACTAGCCCTTTTAGCCGGCACCATGAGTGTCACTATCGTTTCGATGGTTATCGCTGTTCCCGTTGGCCTTGCTTGTGCATTCTACATCTCAGAATTCTGTCCACCACGCTTACGTGAAACTTACAAAATCCTCATCGAGTTTTTGGCAGCTATTCCCTCAGTGGTTTGGGGCTTTATCGCCATCGTCATCATCAACCCTCTGTTGATTGATGTGTTCCAGATTCCTAGCGGTCTCAACATTATGAACGCGGCGATCATCCTTGCCTTGATGTCGCTACCTTTGATCGTTTCTATCGGCGAAGACGCGCTACGGGCCGTTCCAGAATCCTACCGTGAAGCCGCCGAAGCCATGGGCGCCACCAAGTGGGAAATCGCCACACGTGTCCTACTTCCAGCTGCGAAGAACGGTTTGATGGCAGCTGCCCTCTTGGGTGTAGGCCGTGCCTTGGGTGAAACCATGGCGGTCTTGATGGCCACAGGCCACTCTATCCGCTTCCCTACCAGTGTCTTTGATCCGGTGAGAACTCTGACTGCAACCATCGCTGCTGAGCTTGGCGAAGCACCGAAGGGCGGTGAGCATTATCAGTCGCTCTTTGCCATCGGTCTCTATTTGTTCATTCTATCGTTTGTGATTAATGTCTTGGCCGATCGCCTGGTACGTGGCAAGAGGTTGAAATAATATGTTCGCAGCTAATCAACGCCTCATCGATAAAACGAAAAAAGAAGAGCGCTTCAAAGCCGCTCTCTCGACGTTAACTGTCGCTATTTTTCTGCCCGCTCTGATGATTGTGGGTTGGTTGTTTGTAAAAGGCGCACCGGCCCTTTCGATAGACTTCCTTTTACAAGATCCCATTCGCGGTATGACAGCGGGGGGCATCTTCCCGACGATCATTGGCACTATTTGGCTCGTTACCATCTGCGTTTTGATCTCCGCTCCTCTAGGTATCTTGGCGGCGATTTACCTCTCGGAATACGCTCCCGACAATCTTTCCACTCGTATTATTCGTCTGTGTATCTTGAATCTCGCAGGCGTTCCGTCGATCGTACATGCACTCTTCGGATTGGGAGCGTTTGTGTTGTTCCTACGAATGGGAACCTCTATCCTCGCGGCATCTTGTACGCTTGCTGTTATGAACTTGCCGGTGATCATCACCTCTACACTTGAATCGCTCCAGGCCGTTCCTCGTTCGTTCCGTGAAGCTTCTTGGAACGTCGGCGCCTCAAAACTTCAAACTATCCGCCACATCGTTTTACCGAACTCAATCCCGGGGATTTTGACCGGTATGGTGTTCGCGGTATCGCGAGCTGCCGGTGAAACCGCAGCTATCCTTTTCACAGGCGTAGCGTTCTACTTACCATTTTTGCCTGTGAACGTTTTTGAGCAGTGTATGTCGCTCTCGATGCACCTCTTTACCATCTCAACTCAAGTCGTAGGTGTTCCTGAAGCCTATCCATACGCCACGGCTTTGGTTCTCATCATGATGGTGTTGATTGTGAACTCGATCAGCGTGGCCATGCGCTGGTACTTCCGCTCTCGGAGAAAATGGTGAAAAAGAAATTAGAAATCAAAAACCTTCGCGTCAGCTACGGTGAAAGCGTCGCCATCCAAGACGCTACACTCGACGTTTATGAAAACGAAGTTTTGGCCATCATCGGTCCTGCAAACTCGGGTAAATCAAGCTTCCTCAAGTCTCTCAATCGGATGACGGACTTCATTTCGGACTGCAAAGTCAGCGGAAAAATTCTCTTGGACGGCGAAGACATCTACGAAACTCAAGACTCAACTTGGTTGCGCCAGCGTGTGGGCATGGTATCTCCTCTGCCAGTGGGTCTCCCCATGAGCATCTTGGAAAATGTGACCTACGCCCCTCGCATGGCGGGTGAAAAAGACAAAACTCGCTTGGAAGAAATCGCCCAAGACTGCTTAAAAAAAGCGGCTTTGTGGGATGAAGTAAAAGATCGTTTGGATGGACTCGCCACCAAACTCTCAGGTGGCCAACAGCAGCGCCTCACCATCGCGCGCGCGCTCTCTCACAGCCCAGAAGTACTCTTCTTAGATGAATTCTCCATCGCGATTGACCCGGTCACCACTATGAAGATTGAAGAAGTTCTCATGGAACTCAAGAAAGACATGACCATCGTGTGCGTGACCAACGTGATTCACCAGGCGCGTCGCCTCGGTAACCGCACGGCGATGATGCTTGAAGGGCGCTTGATTGACATCGACACCAATGAGCGCATTTTTGCCGGCCAAGTGAACGATAAACGTACGCATGACTACATTGAAGGGGTGTTTGGCTAATGGGAACACACGCAGTCACCGTCAACAATTTCAGTTTCTGGTACGGCAATTTTCAAGCGCTGAATAAGCTCACGTTTAACATTCCTGCCATGCAAATCACCGCACTCATCGGCCCATCGGGCTGCGGTAAGAGTACGTTTATTAAATGCCTCAATCGCATTAACGAGCGTGGCGGCACGGCCAAGTGGTCGGGCAGCATCCAAGTCTTTGGCCATGACATCTATCACCCCATCAATTCATTGCCGGAGATTCGTAAGAACGTCGGCATGGTTTTCCAAAAACCAAATCCACTCCCTTTGAGCGTTTATGAGAACGTTGTGTTTGGGATTAAGACCCATTCAGCTAATCACAAAAAAGACTATCTCGATGGCATGGTAGAAGACGCTCTAAAGAAAGTCGGCATGTGGACAGAACTCAAAGATCGTCTTGATCGCCCGGCGATTGCTCTTAGTCTTGAAAAGCAGCAAAAGCTTTGTATCGCTCGCCTACTTCCTTTGAAGCCAAAGCTGCTTTTGCTGGATGAGCCATGCTCTGCTTTGGATCCTAAAGGGACCCAAGCGGTGGAAGAACTGATTCGCGAGCTGCGTTCTCACTACACCATCATTATTGTGACTCACAGTATGGCGCAGGCGAAACGCGTCTCGGATGAGACGATGTTCATGTACATGGGCGAGCTCATCGAGCATGGCCCAACGACGCAAATCTTCAACGCAGCGAAAATACCGCGGACATCGCAGTATATTGAGGGTCGTTTCGGCTGATGTTTTGACACCCCTGCTCCGAACATGAAATGTTAGGAGCATGACATTTGAAACATTAAAGTACGAAGTTCAAGGCGCCACCGCCGTTATTACTCTTAATCGTCCAGAAGTGTACAACGCACTTAATCTGCGCGGAAAACTCGATATTATTGAGGCCATAAAAAAAGCCAACGCGGCGACTGAGATTCGTTCGATCGTTCTGACGGGTGAAGGCAAGGCCTTCTGCTCAGGGCAAGACTTGAACGACCGCTCTGTGGATGCTCGTAAAGGCCCTGTCGATATTGGTCACACTCTTGAGACAGAGTGGAACCCCCTGGTGAATGCGATTCGATCCTCGGATAAACTTGTCATTGCGGCTATCAATGGCGTTTGTGCTGGCGCTGGACTCTCTGTGGCCTTGGCCTGCGATCTCAAAATCTCTGCTCCTGGAGTGCGCTTCATTGCCGGCTTCACCCAGATCGGGCTTGCTCCTGATGCCGGACTTTCGTTTCAGCTCGTTAAACACATGGGCCAAGCCCGCGCCCTCGCCTTCTCCCTGAAAGGCAAACCCTTGCTCGCTGAAGAGATGGTTCAGTTTGGGTTTATCAATGAGGTTCGTGCGACTCCGCTGGTAGCTGCCCTTGAACTCGCGCAAGAATTGAATGTCCTAGCACCACTGTCGCTCGAGGCGACGAAAAAGAATTTCCAAGCAGCCGCCGAATCTAGTTGGTCGCAAGTGCTCGACATCGAAAAAGTCGCGCAACGTGCTTTGGGATTCAGTGATGACTACCGCGAAGGTGTCACGGCCTTCTTAGAAAAAAGAAAGCCCGTCTTCAAGGGACAATAATGACTCCTACTTCTGTTGCGATCATTGGAGCAGGCACCATGGGCGCAGGAATCGCGCAGTGGTTTGCTCAGCAAATGCTTCCTACCGTGCTGTGTGATACGAATGAGGTTCAACTCGCGAAAGCTTTGGTGAATATTCATGCCTCGTGGGACAAGCTCGTCGAAAAAGAAAAGCTGACCGCCTGCCAAGTCTCTCAGATGAAGTCCCTCCTCGAGACAAAACCCATCGCCTCTGTTTCACCAAAAATGTCTTTAGTGATTGAAGCCATCATTGAGGATCTCGCTATTAAGAAAAGTGTCTTCGCTTCGCTTGATCAACAGTTCGCTCCCACAACTGTCTTTGCCACTAATACTTCGAGCTTTCCTATCGCACTTCTGGCGACTTCCGTTTCCCCTGAGAGACAAAAGAAATTGCTCGGTCTGCACTTTTTCAATCCTGCCACTTTGTTGAAGCTTGTTGAGGTCATCGCTGGACCAGTTACGGATCCCTCTCTTGCTCAAAATCTCTACACTTGGTTTGAACAAAATGGAAAAGAGCCGGCTTTATGCGCTGACACTCCCGGCTTTATCGTCAATCGAGTAGCCCGCAGTTTTTATGGCGAAGCTTTACGTATCGTAAGTGGTGATGATGAAGCGCAATTCAAAGAAGTCGATCGCTTAATGCGTGAAGTAGGCGAATTTAAAATGGGTCCGTTTGAGCTCATGGATCTCATTGGCGTCGATATCAATTACGCTGTGACCTCATCTGTCTGGGAGGCGTTAGAAAAGTCGCCGCGCCTCACTCCTCACCCATTGCAAAAAAAACTCGTAGACGAGAAGCGTTTCGGCAAAAAAACCAAGAGAGGTTTTTATGTCTATCCGTGAATGGATTCTGGATCTGTCGGTCGGTACCAAGCAAGACAAAGAAGCATTTCTCACTCTCCACGTTGACAAGAACGTTGTAATGGACCTTACGTGCTTTGATCCCCAGGACTTCTATGCACGATTTCCTCAGTTGAAAGGCGTCTGCGCGACCCTGCTTTCTGAGAATAAACGGTGTGAAGCCCACTTTCGTGAGAATGAACTCGAGGGTCTGGCGCTGTTGCAAGCCGCCGGCTGGACGCCGGTCGTGACAAACATGCTGGTCACAGGATTTGTTGTCCCTCGCACGATCGCCACGATCGTGAATGAGGCTTTTTATTCGTGGGAAGAGAAAGTGGCAACCCAAGGAGATATCGATCGGGCCATGTGTTTTGGGGTCAACTACCCTCGCGGGCCCTTTGCCTGGGCCAAGGGTAAGGAAAAGATCATCGTTCTCTTGCTTCAAACGCTTCAGGAGCGGACGGGAGATCGACGTTACCAGCCTGCAAAATCACTGCTCGCTTTAAACGCATAAAAAAACCCGGCATTCGCCGGGTTTTCTATTTTATGCAGGATGTACGTAGCAATTAGCCAATGAGTTTGAGAGCGTTCTGGCCGCTTGCGTTTGCTTGTGCCAACACCGAAGTACCAGCAGCGTTCAAGATGCTGTTCTTCGCTTGCATTGCAGTTGCGTCTGCGTAGTCTACGTCGCGGATGCGTGAGTTAGCTTGGCTCAAGTTCTCAACGTTGATCTGCAAGTTGTTACTTGTAGAAGTCAAACGGTTTTGAATTGCACCCAAGAAAGCGCGGTAACCCGATACTTTCTCGATAGCTTGGTCAACGTTAACCAATGATTGCTGAGAGCCTTCCTTGGTCCCCACTTCTAGCTCAGAAACACCCAAGTCTTCAATGCGAGCATTTACTTGTTGTGAGTCGTAACCAATGCGGTCTTGGAAGTCGTCGTTGTTCACGCCGATTTGGAAGTCATATTTCTTTCCGTTACCATCCAACAGTTTTTGGCCGTTGAACTCAGTCACTTGTGAAATACGATCCAACTCTTGCTTCAAGTTTTGGTATTCCATATTGGTCATGTTGCGTTCTGTATCACCGACGGTGTCAGAAGCAGTTTGGATGGCCAATTCACGCATACGAGTTAAAATTGAAGACACTTCATTCAAACCACCTTCAGCAGTTTGAATCATTGAGATACCGTCGTTGGCGTTGCGGTCCGCTTGTTTCATCGAGCGGATGTTGGCTTTCATCTTTTCAGAGATGGCTAAGCCAGCAGCATCATCGGCGGCTTTGGTAATGCGTGAACCAGATGAGAGCTTAGAGAGCACGCTCTCACTTTCACGGTTACTCACTCCCAAATTGCGTTGAGCGGCAATAGAAGCAATGTTAGTATTAATACGAAAACCCATCAGAATCCTCCTTGGTTGTGTAATCCCTCACCCGATCCGTGGTGATTCTTTTTCCCAACCTTGAGAAAATGATGAGCATCCGTGCTCTGGTTGTATCGCCTCCCCAATGGGGTAGACATAAACCGTTTCGGTGCGCCCCAAAAGAACTTAACGCACACGCAATGGTTTTTTTTCGAGTGTGATTTTATCGAACGGCTTCGCATAGTTATGAGTACCCGAGCAAAAAACTTGCTTCTTTTCCTCTCAAAAACTCTGTTAAGATGAGTGCATGAAGACCGCTATTGATCGCGTTTTATTGGTGCAACCTGAGGGTGAACTCGCTAATTACACCATGTCTCTGCTCGATGAGATGGGGTTTCGCCATGTAGTCCATGCTGCGGACGTGTCACAAGCAGAAAGACTGTGGAAGAACTCGCTAGATAAGAAACGGCCTTTCCAGCTGGTGGTTTGTGATGACGAGATCCCAGGTGGTGGATTGGGCTTTTACGACACGATTCATCCTGTTCCAATGGTGGTGTTCTCTCACCCGAATAACCTACAGAACCTTCGCTTAGCAGCGAAGATTGGTATCGCCCAACTCGTCTTTCGTCCCTACGGACGCACGCAGTTGGAGTATGCACTGAAGTCTGTGGTGAAATTTTAGTTAAAAATCTTTGTACGGAAGGTTGTGGAGACCAGTCCACACTTTCAAGTCGAACTCCACATGGTTTTCAAACTGGGTCACATCAACAGTGTCTTCGAATGAGACGATCCGAGCATAGGGCAACGCCTGCGATTCTTGGCCTTGTGACAGATCCAGATTCACCATCTTAGTCCAGGTCCCGGTGTTGATGAACGCCGTGCCATCATTAAAGAGTCGCAGGGTGGGATTATGCGTGTGGCCCACAACCAGCAGTCGCGCCTGAGGCTTACTGGTGAAAAAATCGCGCGTGAGGGTTTCGAAATCCTGAAATAGGGTCAACTCGCGAATGAGATCTCCAGCGACACGCTTCCACCCCACCTTGAGCATGAGGTAGTACCAGAATCGCACCATGAAATAGTAGTGAAAGTTGGAGAGGATGAACCGCAAAGTGAAGAAGGTATCAAAGATCAGGCCATGGATGATGAAATGCTTGATCGGACGAACGGCATTGATGTGCGGGCGCTCTTGTTTGTAACGATTGATCACGTTGATGACGTAGTATGAGCCCCACGAAGGAATGAAGAATCTTCCTCCCCCTTGAGAATCAACCACGGACGTTTCTGGATCATATTCATGGGCCCGCTCATACTGATGACCGTGCTGGATATAAACTCCAGGGATCGGCACATGGGTATGCAGTTCGTTTTGCAGGGTGATTCGGCTTTCTAATTCTTTGCCGAAAAAGTTCGTGAATTCTTTTTTGACGGACTCGAGCACCAGCTCCGCATCGTGGTTGCCGATGATGTAAGTGATGGTCTTCGATGGCTTAGATACGAAGTTCTTTAAAGCTTGCATCACAGGACGATGGGCCTGCATGATCATGCGAATCTTCTCGAGACAGGCCTCTTCACTCCAGAACTCGTCATCGAAATATTCGACGTAGGGAACAGCCAGAAAGTCTAAGAAGTCACCGTTGATGATGAGTTCGACAGTCTTATTTTCGTATTCACCAGAGCAGTGGTAATTCAAAAATTCGATCAGCTCGTTATCAAAGTGAAAGTCCTCCAGCATATTGCGACGACCCTTCACGTGCTTACCGGCCCCCAAGTGGAGGTCTGAAATCACCAGAACAAGTTTTTTCCAATCATGGCTGCGACGGGATTTCATAGGTCTTTTTGCCTGCCGTCAGTTCGACTTCTTGGAACGCTGGCGAAAGTGGTTGGAAACTAACTGCACCTTTGCCGGTGTTGCGAAATTCAACCGTACGAGTGAGGCCAGCTTTAACATTGATAAATTTGAGGTCTTTGCCACCAGAATGAAACTTTCCAACGACATCGTTCAAGGAAAGATTTTCGACAATGACGGCGTATTGAGCTGAAACGGTTCTGGGAGCTTCAATGCGAATCTTGCGATCATGCAACTCAATCTTAAAAGCCTCGACCGCCAAGGCCGGGAGCGAAAAAAGGATCGTGAAAAAAACGTACTTCACAGCAGTAATCTCCACTCGGTTAGCTTTTTCACTTCATCACGCATCTTGGCCGCTTCCTCAAAACGCAGCCCCTTGGCCGCTTCTTTCATTTCTTGTTTCAACTGCTTGATTTTACCATCGATGGACTCCAGCGTGAGGTCCTGGTCACCCTTGCCCATCTCGTTCCGATCTTTTTTGTCGGACTTTTTGGATGAGCGAAGAATATCGATCACGCCCCCACTGATATTTTTCAGAATAGTTTTTGGCGTAATGCCGTTCTGGGTATTCCACGCTTCCTGCTTCTCCCGACGCTCGGCCGTGATCTTCATCGCCTCACGGATACTCGGCGTGGTCTTAAAGCCATAGAGGAGAACTCGTCCTTCGCTGTTACGAGCGGCGCGCCCGATGGTTTGAATCAGTGAGCGGGTCGAACGCAAGAAGCCCTCTTTATCAGCATCCAAAATCCCTACCAGCGCCACCTCGGGAAGATCCAGGCCCTCTCGCAAAAGGTTAATACCGACTAGGACATCGAACTCACCGAGACGGAGATCGCGCAGGATTTCCATGCGTTCAAGGGTGTCAATATCCGAGTGGAGGTAGCGGATTTTCAATCCGGCTCCGCGGTAGAACGTGGTGAGTTCTTCGGCGAGCTTCTTTGTCAGCGTGGTTATGAGAACGCGAAAGCCTGCTGCGATCGCTTTGCGGGTCTCCACCAGCATGTCGTCGACTTGGTTCTTCGCGTCTCGCAGCTCAATGACGGGATCAAGGAGACCCGTCGGACGAATGATCTGCGATACGTACTCGCCCTGTGATTGTTCGAGCTCGTAGTTAGCCGGTGTGGCCGAAACATAAAGCACTTGATCGAGGCGCTTATCAAACTCTTCAAATTGGAGTGGCCGGTTATCTAGCGCACTCGGCAAGCGAAAACCGTAATCAACCAGTGTTTGTTTGCGATTGCGGTCACCGCGGTACATGCCCCCGACTTGTGAGACGGCAATATGGGATTCATCAACGATGAGAAGAAAATCTCTTTTAAAATAATCTACCAATGTCGGAGGAGGATCACCCTCTTTGGCATCAGTGAAGTGTCGTGAGTAGTTTTCAATCCCCGGACAGAAACCCATTTCTTCTAGCATCTCAAGATCGAGCAAAGTGCGTTGCTGGAGGCGCTGAGCTTCGACGAGCTTATTTTCTTGCTCCAACTGCTGAAGACGTTCGCGCAGTTCCACTTTAATGGTTTCAACGGCTGCTTTAAGACGAGTCTCACCGACGACATAGTGGCTCGATGGATAGATGACAACACGCTTGGTACTTTCCAGCACGCGCCCACGTAACGGATCAACGAATGACAGCGAATCAATCACATCATCAAAGAACTCGACGCGAATGACCTGCGAATCTTCGTGGGCCGGAAACACTTCTACGAGATCGCCGCGCACCCGGAAAGTTCCGCGCTTAAAATCAATGTCATTACGTTGGTACTGAATGGCGACTAAAGCGCGAAGGAAATCATCACGCTCCCACTTATCACCGGTAAAAAGAGTGAGTCTCTGGGCACCGTACTCGTCAGGTGAACCGATACCATAAATACAGGATACCGAAGCCACCACAATGACATCCTCACGTTCGAGTAACGAACGTGTGGCCGCATGGCGTAGCTTATCGATCTCTTCGTTAACGGCCGAATCTTTCTCGATAAATGTGTCGGTGCCCGGAACATAGGCTTCTGGTTGGTAGTAATCATAATAAGAGACGAAATATTCCACTGCATTTTCGGGAAAAAACTCGCGAAACTCTGCAAAAAGCTGAGCGGCCAAGGTTTTATTGGGCGCCAGGACTAAAGTTCTTTTTTGGAGTTTCTGGATGATATTCGCGACAGTAAAGGTTTTGCCGGACCCCGTTACACCTAAGAGGGTTTGACGCATTTTTCCTTCGGCAAAACCCTCGGCAATCCGCTCAATCGCCGCAGGCTGGTCACCCATGGGTTTGAATTTTGACACTAATTTGAATTTCGAGTCGCTCATGCAGATTCCTAGGCGTAGGCCCTTGTCAGGCAGCCTCGCAATGTGGGAAAAATTCTAAAACCCAGAGAGAGGGATTTCTGATGCAAGGATGCCCTGCCATCCAGATTGTTCGCACGAGCCAAATTGTCTCTCCCGTTGTCGTTTTTGTCACTGCTAGATTCGCCACTTTATCCCTGAAAAATAATCACCAACCGACTAAGTCTTCCAAGGAGACCTGTGAGCAAGCATTTCACTGCCCTCGCTGATTTATCCGTTCCTACCATCATGGCCTTATTGGATAGGGCCCACTTTTTTTTCCATCAAACGACTTCCCATCTTCCCCGCGTTCTCGAACACAAAGTCATCGCCAATGTCTTCTTTGAGCCAAGCACTCGGACTCGCATTTCCTTTGAAATGGCGGCCAAGCGCTTGGGAGCTGAAGTCATCAACTTTGATCTTTCGAACTCAAGTGTGAAAAAAGGCGAATCGCTCTACGACACTCTTCGCACACTCGAAGCCATCGGCTCGGATGCTTTGGTCCTGCGCCATGCCGACGATCGTATTTTTGAAACTCTCGGGCCAAAGTTAAAAACACCTTTGGTGAATGCGGGAGCCGGCAAACACGAGCATCCCAGCCAAGGTCTGCTCGATCTCTTCACACTGCAACGAGAATTTAAGCGCCTGGAGGGATTGCACATTGCGATCCTTGGCGACATTCGTCACAGCCGTGTGGCCGGCTCCATGATGCTGGTCGCTCAACGCCTAGGCATCAAAGTGAGCCTGTGCGCCGCCGATGAATTCCTACCTGTGCAGCTCCCCGGCAACTGCAGCAAGCAAACACTCGATCATGTTCTGCCGGATGTAGACGCGGTGATGTGCTTGCGCAACCAATTCGAGCGCCACGAAGGACTCGATATGGACAACGCCGCTTTCCATCGTGACTGGGGATTGACCTCGGCGCGAGCGGCCCGCATGAAACCTTCGGCGATTATCATGCACCCGGCCCCTGTGAACCGCGGAATTGAGATCTCTGATGAGTTGGTGGAAGCTCCGGCATCTCGCATCTTTCAACAAATGGAAAACGGTGTGTTCGTTCGCATGAGCATACTCGAATGGATTCTTAAGAGGGACTCACTATGAATCTAAAACTGTGGTTAGAAACAGGCGAGAGTTTTGACGGCGTCTCTTTCGGTGCTGAAGTTAAAACGACTTCCATGTTGGGTGAATTGGTGTTCAACACCGGCATGACGGGTTACCAAGAAATCCTTTCTGACCCCTCCTACTGTGACCAGATCGTGGTGATGACTTTCCCACTGATCGGTCAGTACGGGGTCAACAAAGACGACTTCGAAAGTATGGTGCCAGCATTGAAAGGTTTTGTAGTTCGTGAAGCTTGTGAAACACCATCCAACTGGCGCTCGGAGTACACACTACCGCAACTTCTCAAAGAGTTCGGAGTGCCAGGGATTCAAGGTCTCGACACACGACTTCTCACAAAAAAAATTCGCAGCCGCGGCTCTATGCGCGCTTTGTTTGCCAATCCAAGTGTGAGCAAAGAAGAAGTCATGGCTCTCTTGAAAGAGCCCTTGCCGAAAGACCAGATTCCGCGCGTCTCTACTCGCCACTCCATTCACTTTCCAGGTGAAGGCAAGCGTGTCGTGCTGATGGATTTTGGTTATAAGAAAAATATTCTTCGCTCGCTCTTACGTCGAGGCTGCGATGTGGTGGTTGTGCCTTGGGATTCCAGTGCCGCCTCGATAATGAAATTCAAGCCTGATGGTGTGATGCTCTCCAATGGCCCGGGTGATCCAAAAGATGTGCTTCCTACTCTTCCCGTCATCCGCGCGCTTCAAGAGGCCGTGCCCATGATGGCAATCTGTATGGGGCATCAACTCTTCGCACTAGCGAATGGAGCCGACACCGCCAAAATGAAATTCGGTCATCGTGGATCGAATCATCCGGTGAAAGACCTCAAAAATGGTCGAACGTACATGACTTCGCAAAACCACGGTTACGCGGTCACACTCGAATCCATCGGCGCCTCGCCGCTCGAACTCACACAAGTCAATTTGAACGATGGAACTTGCGAAGGTTTGGCCCACAAAAGTTTGCCGGCTTTCTCGGTTCAGTATCATCCGGAAGCCTATCCTGGTCCAGAAGATACGCAGTGGTTATTCGATGCCTTTATCCAAAGTATGAAATAAGGAAAAGCCCATGCCACGTTTAACTCATCTGAAAAAAGTTTTGGTCATCGGTTCGGGGCCCATCGTCATCGGCCAGGCCGCTGAGTTCGACTACTCAGGCACGCAAGCGGTGCATTCATTGCGTGAAGAAGGAGTGGAAGTGGTGCTGGTGAACAGTAACCCAGCCACCATCATGACCGACAAAGAAACGGCGGATAAGGTTTACATTGAACCGCTGACGGAAGATTTCCTTACTCGCATTCTCTACAAAGAACGTCCGGACGGATTGCTGCCAACCCTTGGTGGTCAAACGGCGCTTAACCTCGCTGTTAAGCTTAAAGAGAGCGGCGTACTGGATAAACTCGGCGTGGAACTTTTGGGTTGCAAGGTCGACACCATTCATCAAGCCGAAGACCGCAAACTCTTTAAAGACCTCATGATCAAAATCGGTGAACCGGTTCCTGATAGCGCCATCGTCCACACCGTAGAAGAAGCTCAGGCCTTCGCGCGCAAGATTGGTTTCCCAGTCATCGTCCGCCCGGCTTTCACTTTGGGTGGAACCGGTGGCGGGATTGCTAAGAACATCGATGAACTTAATATCGTTGCACTCACCGGCATCAACGCATCTCCCATCAATCAATGCTTGATCGAACGTTCAATTGCAGGGTTCAAAGAAGTTGAGTACGAAGTAATTCGCGATGGGAAAGACAACTGCATCATCGTGTGCAACATGGAGAACTTTGATCCGGTCGGAGTGCACACCGGTGACTCCATCGTATTCGCTCCAAGCCAAACACTTTCGGACAAAGAGTATCAACTCCTTCGCACGAGTGCGCTTAAGATCATCCGCGCGCTGGATATCCGCGGTGGCTGTAACGTGCAGTACGCCCTCGATCCAGACTCTTTCCAGTACTATGTCATCGAAGTGAACCCCCGTGTATCGCGCTCATCAGCGCTTGCTTCTAAAGCCACAGGCTACCCGATTGCTAAGATCGCTGCGAAAATCGCTTTGGGACTTGGTTTGGATGAAATTATTAATCCTGTGACCAAGAAAACCTACGCCTGCTTTGAGCCCGCACTCGATTATGTGGTTTGCAAAATCCCACGCTGGCCTTTTGATAAGTTCGTCAAAGCTGACCGCCGCCTCGGAACACAGATGAAGGCCACCGGCGAAGTCATGGGCATTGGCCGTACACTAGAAGAAGCCCTTCTCAAGAGCGTGCGCTCCCTGGAAATCGGCGTGCATCATGTGATGCTTCCAAGTCTCAAAGACCGTTCGCGCGAAGATTTGTTGAATCGCATGGAACGTCCAGACGATGAGCGTCTGTTCATTGTCGCGGAAGCAATTCGCCAAGGTATTCCGCTGGACCTCATCCATTCACGAACGAAAATTGATTTCCTTTTCTTAAGCTGTATCCGCCGCATTGTTTTGATCGAAAGCGAACTACGTGAAGCGGGTGCGAATCTTTCTCCGGAGCTTTTACTCAGAGCGAAGAAAATGGGCTTTGCTGACAGTGCCATCACATTGTTCACCGGCCTTACCGAACTCACTGTTTCGGACATGCGGGCGAAGAATGGATTCTATCCCGTCTTTAAGATGGTCGACACCTGCGCCGCGGAGTTTGAAAGCTCGACGCCGTACTACTACTCGACTTGGGAAACGGAAGACGAAGTGCTACCGAGCGATAAAAAGAAAGTCGTGGTGCTGGGTTCGGGCCCGATTCGCATCGGCCAAGGCATTGAGTTCGACTACGCCACGGTTCACGCTATCCAAGCTATTCGCGAAATGGGTTACGAGGCCGTCGTCATCAACAACAACCCTGAGACCGTTTCAACTGACTTTAATATTTCTGACCGTCTCTACTTCGAGCCCCTCACACCGGAAGACGTGCTTCATGTGATACGCAAAGAAAACCCGATTGGTGTGATTGTTCAATTCGGTGGCCAGACGGCGATTAATCTCGCCGAGCCTTTGCACAATGCGGGCATCAAAATTCTAGGCACATCTCTAGATGGTATCGATCGCGCGGAAGACCGCCGTCGCTTCGAAGCGCTCTTGAAAGAACTCAACATCGCTCAGCCTTTGGGTCATACTGTGACGTCCATGGCAGAGGCTCTCGAGAAAACCAACATCTTAGGTTACCCAGTGGTGGTCCGCCCATCCTATGTGATTGGCGGACGGGCAATGGAGATCGTCTACGACGCTGACGAGCTGACGGATTACTTCACACGCGCCGTGAAGGTGACTCCACAACATCCCGTACTGATTGACCGCTATATGATCGGACGCGAGATGGAAGTGGATGCGATTTGTGACGGCAAAACCGTTTTCATCCCAGGCATCATGGAGCACATTGAAAAAGCCGGTGTGCACTCCGGCGACTCGTTCGCGGTGTACCCTCCCCAGAACGTAGATGTGACCACGCAGAATAAGTTGATCCAACTCACCACCTCGATTGCTCTCGCATTGCAGATCAAAGGATTGATCAACATTCAGTTCGTGATTCACAAAGGCGAAGTGTTTGTTCTTGAAGTGAACCCACGCTCATCGCGCACGGTTCCTTTCTTAAGCAAAGTCACAGATGTCGCCATGGCGAAAGTAGCGACACGGGCGATCTTGGGTAAATCCATTCTCGAGCAAGGCTATGTTCACGGTCAATTGGCAGAGACGGATGAAATCGCCGTGAAAGGGCCGGTCTTCTCATTCGCAAAACTCGTGGATGTTGAAACGGCCCTGGGCCCTGAAATGAAATCCACCGGTGAAGTTATGGGACGCGATACCATTTACGAACGCGCCCTTCATAAGGCATTCCTCGCCTCAGGCATCAATATCCCTCAGTCAGGAACAGTTCTTGTGACAGTTGCTGATAAAGACAAAGAAGAAGGCATGGCGCTGGTTCGCCGCTTTCACGCTTTAGGATTCAACTTCGTCGCCACCGAGGGAACGGCTAAACTTATCAGCGCAGAAAAGATTCCGGTCAAAGTCGTGGCCCGCATCGGTGAATCGGCTAATGACATCTTGGCGATTATCAAAGGCGGCCACTGTGATTTGGTCATCAACACCATCTCACGCGGAAGAAATGTGGAGTCTGATGGATTCAAAATGCGCAGAGCTGCCGTAGAGCGCGGCATCTGCTGCCTGACCTCACTAGATACCGTGGACGCCTTGATTAAAACCCTTGAGCGCCAATCTTTTGATTTGAGCCCGATGTGAAGAGCAAGGTTTTTGTGGCCCTCGATCAAACTGAATGGAAAGACATTGAGCGCTTAACAGCAGCTCTCAAAGGCAGTGGTTGCGGAATGAAAGTGGGCATGGAGTTGTTTTATGCTCACGGACCCAAAGCCGTGAACTTCATTCACTCTCATGGATTCTCTGTTTTTCTTGATCTCAAGCTCCATGACATCCCCACCACTGTGGGAAAAGCCATGAGCAACCTTTTGCAACTTCCAGCTGTGATGTACAACGTGCATGTGGCCGGCGGAACTCACATGATGCAAATGGCAGGCAAGGCCTTGATTGATTCTGGCCGCAAAGATGTTCGTCTCATCGCTGTGACTCAACTCACCAGTACGACCGAAGATATCATGCAAAATTAACTGCGTATTCCAGGCAGCCTCATTGAATGTGTCACCTCTTACGCGAAACTTGCTCATGACGCCGGACTTCACGGTGTGGTCTGTTCAGCGCAAGAAGCTACCGCGATTAAACTCGTGTGCGGTTCTAAATTTCTCTGTGTCACCCCCGGCATCCGTCCACCCGGCAGCGAGGCCCATGATCAGAAACGCCTCATGACTCCAATGGACGCGCTCCGTTCTGGCGCCGATTATCTCGTCGTCGGTCGTGCGATCACTCAGGCGAGTGATCCAGCGCGGGCCTTGGAAGAACTTTTTTAGGAGACTTTATGTCAGCGGCCGCACGAATTGCAGAATCACTCCTTAAAGAAAAAGCCGTTTTCCTTCGTCCGGAAGAACCTTTCACCTGGGCCTCAGGGATTAAATCCCCTATTTATTGCGACAATCGATTGCTGATTTCTCGCCCGGACGTACGCCGCTTTATCACTGAATCTTTCAAGAATATGGTCATCCAAGAAGACCTTAAACCCGACGTGATTGCCGGTACCGCTACCGCCGGAATCCCCTGGGCGGCATGGCTCGCTGATGCCCTTAACCTTCCCATGGTTTACGTGCGTTCAAGTGCTAAAGACCATGGGCGTAAAAACCTCATTGAAGGCCAGGTGACCCCCGGCGCTCGCACCTTGCTGGTGGAAGACCTGATTTCTACCGGCAAAAGCTCACTGGCAGCGGTGGATGCACTCGAAGCAGAAAATATGAAAGTCCTCGCCGTGGTGGGTCTCTTTCACTACAATTTTCCTCAGGCCCATGAGGTGTTCCAAAAACGTAATGTACGCGCTTTGCCGCTCTGTACGTTGGATGACATGCTCACTTGGGCCGTGCAACAGGGGTCTCTGCGCCCCGCTCAAGCTGAGGATATTAAGTCATGGCGACAAAACGTGGTGTTTCCCTAAACTCTCCTGCTCTCACCTATGACAAAGGTGAACTTTGCATTGAGGGTGTGTCCGTCAAAAAGATCGCAGCTCAACATGCCACGCCGTTTTTTGTCTACGGTCAAAAAACACTTCTCTCAAATTACCAAGAATTTTTTGGTGAAGCGCAGATGGCAGGGCTGCCTCGTCCCTTAGTATGCTTTGCACTTAAGGCTAATCCCAACAAAGAACTTTTGAAACTTCTCGCGGCAGAAGGTTCAGGCGCAGATATCGTTTCTGGTGGTGAACTTCGTCGTGCGCTGGAATCTGGTATTCCGGCTGAACGCATTGTATTTTCCGGCGTAGGTAAAACCAACGATGAAATTGCTTTGGCATTGAACTGTGGAACGAATGGCGTTTACAGCTTCAACGTTGAATCTATCGAAGAGCTCGAGCACATCAGCGTTGTCGCAGCGAAGCTCGGTAAAGTCGCACGGATCTGTTTCCGTTTGAACCCCATGGTGAAAGCTAAAACTCATAAATATATTTCGACTGGCAACAAAACTCATAAGTTTGGTTTGCTGCAAAAAGATATTCTCAAAGCGGCGAAAGACAAAAAGCACTGGAAGCATTGCAAGCTCGTGGGTCTTTCCGTTCACATCGGCAGTCAGCTCTTGGACTTGAAAGCCACAGGTAGCGCCATCGTCACCATGGGTGAACTGGCACGCAAACTTCCCCATGAACTTGAGTTCCTCGATGTCGGCGGCGGTCTCGGAGTGGCTTACCATCCCGACGAAGCGAAAAAGCTTCCGGCCATCTCAACGTACATGGCCCTCGTTGCGAAGTCCCTCGAGGCTTCGTACTTCGGCCATTTCAAAGTGAAACCACCCGTTCGCGTGGTATTTGAACCTGGCCGTCGTATTATTGCTAAGGCCGGCTTCTTTGTGATGTCAGTATTGCGCCACAAAGTTTCGGAAGACCAACGCTTCTTGATCGTCGACGGTGGCATGAATGATTTTATGCGTCCGTCTCTCTACGATGCATTCCACGATCTCGTTCCCGTCAAAGCACCGGCCGGTAAGAAGCTTCCCACTCACGTGGTGGGCCCGATCTGCGAAAGCTCAGACTGCTTTGCTCACGGACGTCCAATGCCAGCGATGAAGTCTGGCGATCTCTTGGTGCTGTCTGATGCGGGAGCTTATGGATTCAGCATGGGTTCCAACTACAACTTACGTGGCAAACCGACGGAGTTGTTGGTGACAGGTGAACAAGACATCCGTGTGGTGAATAAAGCGCAGAGCTACGAAGAGCTTCGCTAGTTATTGGAAGAACCAGCGCATCCCTACACTCATGAGATGCTGTGTCGCCTTGATATCTGGCATCATGTAGTACTCGTACTGCCCATAAAATTTCGCGCGTTGAAAATCTCCGAATACCCAACCGCCACCCAAAACTAAGCCGTCCGATTTCACATCTTCAAGACCGTACTCTTTAATGAGTCCTTCCCCAGAGGCGCCGGAAACTTTTTTCTGTGTCGTTTGTTCTAGACTCGTGATCGCATAGCCCATGCGCGCATACAGGTTGCGTAACAAATAGAAATTAAGAGCAAGTGTGACCTGAAACTGCTCTTGCACCAAAGTGTTCCCTTCACCATCATGCTCAATGTCAGCGGTGAGTTTACCTGAACTGGCGTTTAGCTCAAACTCGTAGAACCCCGTGCGCCGACCAATCCCTGCGCCGTAAGACAATCCAGTAGGACGAGTATTGGAATCTGAAAAGGAGTCTTGGTTGTGGGCAGCCCAGCCACCGAACAAATTAATGTACGCATCTTGGGCACCCCAAGCTGAGAACGTATGCAATAAAATGACTAGACCGACTATTCTCATCAGATTTTTCCCTTAGTCCTACTTAATGATAGGCCCTACACCCATTATTTAGCCAAACGGTAAAGATTTCCTTAATAACTAGCGTCAGCTTTTTTGGGTATCATAGTCCGATGAAGAGCCTCATCCTACCTCTCCTTTTTCTCCTGACCTCCTGCCTCCCGGAAGAATCCAAGCCGACGAGCAGTTCGTTGTTTGTTGCCGCCGGTGATGTCCTCGTGTCATCAAGCGTCCTAGATTCTGTGATCCAGTTCGATCAAAGTGGAACATACAAACGCGTGCTTTGGCGCACAACTTTAGCGACAGAAACGATCGCAGGCATAGGCTGGATGCATTCGAGCAATGAAATCCTCATCTCCGTCGACGGAACGCCCGATCGAGTGGTGGCCGTCTCAGTCAGTGATGGTGGAGAGAGAGTTCTTATAAACAACACCAACATCGCGGGTACCATGCGGACGGCTACCCAGTTAATGGACTCACGAGACATTATTATTTCCGAAACGACGTCCATGGAGCGAGCAACCGAGTCAGGTGTTCGGGAAACCCATGCCGGTGTTTGGCCTTCTACTGTGACCACTAACGTACAAGACTTGACAGCACTCGAAGGCGGAGGCTTTTGAAGCGACCCCATTTATTCGAACAGTCCTTTTTGAGTTTTAACTACTTAAAGGAGTGTTATGAAGCCAACCGACCTAAATTCTAGACCTACTGAATATAAGCACGAGCGTTCAATAGCTGAGGCC
>JAKFUR010000028.1 GCA_021732585.1 Bacteriovoracaceae bacterium | reverse complement strand
ATTTTCTTCGTTCGACCTGGGCAATAAACTGTGGATAACCTAGCGTCACGCTGCCATCTGCCTCATGCTGTTTTGACTTACACTGAAACAGCAGAGAAGAGTGCGGAAAAAAGAAGTTGATGACGTAGCTACCACCCACCACTTGATCGAAAAGAGCTTGCTGATCTTCCACCGGACGAATCACGATTTCACCCTGGAGGCGCTTGATGAGGTCTAGACGAACAGGAGCAAGAATCTTCTTATCTCCGATGATTCTCCAGACATAGATAGTTTCTTGACGCTCTTTGGCTGCGAGTAATTGGTGGCCAATCAGCTTCGCATCGTGAATCTTCTTAAACTTATTATCGTTCGGCAGAGACACTTACTTTCACCGTTTTGCTCAGTACCCGCCATGGATTTCTCCATGACGGGACTTGGGCTTTTTTTTAGTACGTCTTCAAAAGAACTACTACGCGATCAACTTAAGAGCAGAGGCCGGAAGATCGTTGGCCTGCGACAAGACCGCAGTACCTGCAGCTTTCATGATATTGATCGATGCCAATTTCGCTGACGAGGCAGCAACATCAGTATCTTCAATTCGTGAACGAGCCGCTTCTTGGTTCACCGAAGAAATCTCCAAGCTCGACACCGCTGTTTGCAAACGTGATTGGGTTGCACCGAGGTTCGCTCGGAAACCACTCACTTTGTCGATGGCTTGGTCGATGCGTTCGAGGTTACCGGACGCTTCAGACTTATCCATAATACTTGTACCGTCGACGCCTAAGCTTTCGATGGTCGCATCCGTTTGAGAAGCATCAAATTGAATTTGATTCGTCTCACCGCCGTAAGCACCCACTTGGAAATCAAGTGTGTCGCCTTCTCCTTTAAGGAGTGAGCGGCCGTTGAAGTTAGTCGTAACTGCAATACGATCTAACTCTTGAGTTAATTGTTGATACTCCATGTTCAAGAACCCACGTTCTTGCTCACCTACAGTATCCGACGCTGCTTGAACCGAAAGTTCGCGCAGTCGAGTAAGGATGTTTGTAGACTCGTTCAGGCCCCCTTCGGCCACTTGCACGAGCGAGATGGCATCGTTGGCGTTTCGTGTCGCCATCTTCATGCCTTTCGTTGATGCCTCTAATTTCTTGGCAATCGCCAAGCCGGCGGCATCGTCAGCAGATTTGGTAATCCGCTTGCCGGAACTAAGTCGGGCGAACTCAACTTCTTGCTCAGCAGAATTCACCCGTAGGTTCCGCTGGACCTCTTGCGAGGCAATGTTCGTATTAATCCTAAGACCCATGAAAAACTCCTTTCAACAGACGTACTTTGAGAACTGACAGAGGTCCCATACCTCTATCTTCGATAACTGATCGGTGGACTCAGGTAATTCTTAAGTAGTTTCCGACTTTTCTTGTCGGAAAATGTGGAAAAGTCCTATATTCAATGGGTTACCATGTATTTGGTAATTCTAGGGCCAAAAGAGAAGTCAGTAATTTCAGGTGATTAGCGGGACAATGCCAAGATTTATGGACGGTGCTCAGCTTGAATTTTTTTAATCACAGAAGTCGTCGAATAGCCGTCTACGAAGGTAAGAGAGAGAACTTCGCCACCCCACCCAATGACCTCACGACCGCCTACGATTTGATCCACGCTCCAATCGCCACCCTTTACGAGCACGAGAGGACGTAGCGCCTTAATCAATTCCAGCGGTGTGTCCTCTGTAAAAATCTCAACGGCGTCGACGCACTTAAGATTTTTCATCACAAACAGACGATCATTTTCATTATTAATGGGACGCTCGGGACCCTTAAGTCGCTTCACACTCGCATCTGCGTTGAGTCCAACGATGAGCGCATCACCCAGCTTGCGCGCTTCATTCAAATACGCGACGTGACCACGATGGAGAATATCAAAACACCCATTGGTGAAAACGATCTTCTTCCCACGCATTCTTTCTAGGAAAGCTTGGGTCTCAGAGGAAAGGGCTTTCACGCGCGGATAACTTTTGTGTCCGTAATCATGCCTGGTACATCTACGGCATTCGTTAAGCCGAGACTTAAGAAACCCAGGAGTGTGATCAAAGAACGCATAAACAACAGTGTCATTTGTGGACGCTGCTCCGTCGCAAGAGTGAGGCCCATCAGGTCTTTTCCAAGAGACTTACCTTGGAATTTCTCGAGCAGAGTAAAATAGAGAAGGAAGTAGCCAGAAAATACCAACACCACGGCCGTCAGCATAGTGGGCTCAAGTACCCACATTTCATTCCAGATATCTAAACCCGTGAGCCATGAAACAGATTGGAGTGTGCCGACCGTTAGTCCGCCCACAACGATCATATCGACTGAGAAAGCGGCCAAACGCAAAGGTTTGCTTGCGGGCAACACAGGCACATAGGCTTCTTCAATGTGAATTTGTGGCTCAGCTTTCGCTGCGTAGAAAAGCGCCAAATCGTTTTGTACGAAATCGCGAGGAGCATCCACATTGGCTTGCGCCAAACGATGTTGTTCAAACGGATGCTGCGAACGCGCAGGTGCAGTTGCACGTGCGGGAGCTGATCTCTCCACCATCACACGTGTCGCTTCTTTTACCGCTTCTTCAGATTTATTCGCGTGGTGAAATCCAAGCCCCTTGCTGAGCGGCTTAAAATCGAAATCATCAAAGAGTTCATCGGCTACGGGGGCCTGGCGTGGGGAGGGTGAATTTGTTTGCATATCCATGAACGCTCTCCTCTGTCTGTCTGCTTAAAGAGTACTTGATGCGTTTCGAGCCTTCAAGCTCGAGCGTGGCACCATCCTAGACCTGCAATCAACGCTGTGGGGGCCCGTAAAATAGGTGTCGGCAATGTGACGATTCGTGTCTGCGGCCAGCCGAGAATCATGGCGCGCTCCTCTGGAGAATAGCCGCCCTCTGGACCCACGAGCAAAAGTGTCTTTTGGCCCGCCATTCGTACTTTCTGGGCGGCTTTAGATGCTTCCTCAACAACATCCATCAGCAAAATCTCTCCATACAGCTCAAGATTGGCTTCGCTCATTTTTCCAAAACCGATGACCTCTGGTAGCCAAGGATTGTTAGACTGCTCAAGAGCACTTTGGAGCAAGGCCTGCACCCGTCGCTCCTCAGGAAGTTTCTCTGGTGAGCGCTGGCCTTTGACGAGAAGAATACGGCCGACGCCCATTTCTGTGGCGGCTTTCAGCATCGACTCCAACGCTTCTTTCTTGGGAATCAGGAGCAGAACATCCAATTGATCGCCCCGAGGAACCAGTTCAACCTCAGTGAGTTTGAACTGTATCTCTTTCTTTGTAATCTCAAGCACAGAGGCCTGGGCCTTTCCACCCACACCATTAAGCAAAAGAACCTGTTCTGTTTTTTCAAGGCGAATCACATTGGCCAGATGATGGTGAACTTCACCCGTGACACTGAGAGTTTCGCCGGATTTGAAGACGTGCCCTGTGAGCAAAACCGCTCTCATGGCTTTCTCCGCAGGACGAGACAACACCAATCCCTGAGCACTTCTTCACAGGCCACTTCCACTTGGCTTGTGCCCAAATAATACTCGCGAGTTTCGGCCAATTGCACGGCCAGAAGACCAGACAGAATGAGGAAACCATCCGGGCGAGTTCGTTCGATGAGATAGTCTCTTTCTTCGTGCAAAATATTTTGCAAAATATTAGCAAACACGATCGGGTAGGTCTGTATCTCAGGTCGCTTGTCTAGTAGGAGTAAGCGCACTCTGTCTTGAGTGATGGAATTGAGCTCCATATTCTGCTGGCAGTTACGGTGGGCCTCGGGATCAATGTCGACCATATCCGCTTTCCACTCAGGCTTCACGATCAATGCGGCCAAACCCAAAATGCCAGAGCCAGAACCATAGTCTAAAACCTCATCAACTCCTAAGAGATTTTTTGTGAGCTTGAGAAAGTGCTTAAGACAAAGAAACGTTGTTTCGTGAGAACCCGTGCCAAAGCCCATTCCAGGATGAATGCGTACAACTGTATTGTTTTGAAAGTTTTTAACCGGTTCCCATTCGGGAAGGATAACAATGCCACCTTCCACTTCAATCGGATGGTAGTGCTTTTTCCATTCGGCATTCCAATCTTGATCACCAAAAGTTTCCAATTGAGCTTCACACAAGAAACTCGACTTCACAGTTTCAAGAAACGACTGTGCTTTGGTCAAATCAGCATCACCGAAGAAAAATTTAAAGTGGCAGGGACCGTTGTGCATAGCCTGATCAACTTCGTTCAAAACATCCATCGGAAGGTCGCCACCGGAGTAGGAACGTACGCCCAAAAGCGCATCCACTTCGGCTTCATCCATGGAGTACTCTTCGATGCCTTGGCAGGCAAAGCGGTCCATGGCGAGCTCTTGCAACGCCCCTGTTCGGCGCGCATCGCCAACATTAAACACGGTGACACGGTGATAACTCATACGATTTCCCCTAAGTCGCCCTTATAACCCGCTCAAACTGACTTGGCAGGATATAATTTTTTCACTTCCTAGACTAAGAAGCCCCCTCCTGCTAAAACCCGATTCCGAATGGAACAACCTGTCTTTCTCATTGGCATCTGTGGCGGTTCTGGCTCGGGAAAAACCACCTTCGCCCATAAAGTGCTCAAACATGCGCTCCCTGATGGGATCAGCCTTCTGCACATGGACTCCTACTACCTCCCTGAACTGCCACAAGAGCAGTACACCAAGGCCGGTAAACCCAATTTCGATCATCCTAACGCCTTTGATTGGAATCTGTTGCGCGAACACCTGACAGCGCTCAAAGTAGGCGGGGCCATCGAGTCTCCCATCTATGATTTTGCTGAATCTATACGGACTGACCGAACCGAGAGTGTGGGCCCAGCCCGCATCGTGATCCTCGAAGGCATCTTCACACTCTTTGATCCTCAGATCCGTGAATTGCTCGACATCAAATGTTTCCTGCACGTGGACTCGGACATCCGCTTCACGCGTCGACTCCATCGTGACGTAAAGGAACGTGGGCGATCGCTTGAATCAGTGATCGCGCAGTACTACGACACCGTTCGCCCAATGTACCAAAAGTACCTCGAGCCTCAACGCCAATACGCGGACTTCGTCGTCGGCGAAGAAACTGACGTGGCCAGCCTCATTCTCGCAGCTCGTATCAACGAGCTTTGCGGGGGACAAAAGTGAAAAAATTCTGTCTCTCTCTTATGCCAATGGGTGGCGTCGGCGAGATTGGCTCCAACATGACTCTCATAAAGTTTCACGAGGGCGATATCATCATCGATTGTGGTCTGCTCTTTCCCTACGAGAGTTTTTACGACATTAACTATCTCGTTCCCGACATGGACTCCATTGATATCTCGAGGCTGAAGGGACTAGTCATCACTCATGGTCACGAAGATCACATTGGTGCACTCACTCACTTCATCGAAAAATATCCCACGGTGCCAATTTACGCGAGTCCGTTTACTCTCGATCTTATTCGTAGAAAGACAGAAGAAAGAAAACTCAATCCGACTTTTGTCACCTACGTTATGGATGACGTTTTGGACTTCGACGGTCTTTTGGTCCATCCGATTCATGTTACTCACTCCATCCCTGAAACATTCGGTCTTTTCCTCACTGATCCGCAAAAAAAATGGGGCGCTCTTTATATTTCCGACTTCAAATATGATCTAGAAGCCTCACATGAAGCTCCTTTTGATATTCAAAAAGTAAAACGTCTCGTGAAAGAATGTGAGAAGACCGCATTCTTCATTGATAGCACAAATGCTCTCGTGCCGGGCAAAACGGCTTCGGAGAACGACCTTCTTCCTGATCTTGAAAAACTTATTTCTGGTAAAGAGACAAGGCTCTTTGTGACTCTCTTTGCATCAAACGTTCACCGCATCGCCTCGATTTGCCGATTGGCAAAGAAGCATGATCGCAAAATCATTCTTATGGGCCGCTCGGTAGAGCACTACCTCCGCACCGGCCTCAAGCACGGCTATTTGCCCGGAGTTGGCGAAGATGAACTTTGGGCACCGATTCAAGTGAAAGGTGAGACAGGCCGTATGCTGATTATTGTCTCTGGCTGCCAAGGAGATTTCCAAAGTGCTTTCCGCCGTCTTTCTTATGGGGAAGATGCTACGTTCAAGCTTGGCACGGGTGATCGTGTGATCTTCAGTTCAAAAGTTATTCCTGGAAACGAAAAGCAGATCGCACGCATTATGAATAAAATCACTGAAGCGGGCGCAGAAGTTGTGACGGCCTATGATTATCATATCCATGCATCAGGTCACCCAGCGCAGGAAGATCTCAAGCAGATGCTCACACAGCAATTGCCGGATGTTTACTTTCCTATTCACGGCGAAAGCTTCTTTCTTAAGCGTCATAAAGAATGGTTTCTTAACCAGTTTCCAGGTGTGCCGAGTGAAATGATTATGAATTGGAGCGAAGTCAGCTTCGACTCAAATGGAAAATGGAAAATCACTCAACATCCACCCCAAGAACCCGTCTTGATTCATGGCCGCGGACTTCCTATTGAGCGCACACAGATTTCTCAGCGACGTAAGATGGCCTGCCAAGGAACCGTTTTTATCAGTCTTGATCGTGTCCGCGGAATTATAAATGTCAGCACGCTAGGTTTGCCTATAACTGCTGCCGAATTGCTCCCCAAGGTTCGTGAGTTTATAATGAATAAAGTCAGAACCGATCTCGGCTCACGCCAAGAAGACTACGCTCGCGATCAAATCAAGATCGCTACTCGTCAGTTTTATCAGCAGGAGTTGGGGTATAAACCCGTAACCGAAGTGCATTTGCTGAGCTAATGGAAAACATTCTTCTCACACTTGTTGTTGTCCTGCTTGTTCTCCTTCTTTTTATGATGGGTGGTCTGGCCGTTATCGGATGGCGAATCCTGAACAAAAAAAATGTAGCAACCCCACCTCCATTGCCTACTGAGGCTGCGCCAGCTGTAGCGACAACAGCAGAAATCGATCGCATGCATCCCGAGATTCGTAAACGCATGCTTGAAGCCCAGGCGCTCAAGGCACAACAACATGCCGAGGCCAACTGCCACCTTCACCCAAAAGAACCTTCCGAAGGCGCCTGCGCCATTTGCGACCACTACTTCTGCAAATCATGCCTTAAGTCGCAACAGAGCCTTCTCTTCTGTCGTGAGCACGTTAATCTCTATCTCAACTCTGATTGGACGGAAGTCCACTCCATCAAATCAACTCCACAAGACCCCGAAGCTGGTGTGGCGGTTGTTGAGTGGAAGAGGGGTATGTGGGAGCGCGAATCGCTACCGATGTACATTCAGACTCACTACAAGATTAACTTGGAAGGAGATCAGATTGAATCGTGGGTAGTGTTGTTTGCGAGAGGTAAAGAGCAGGAAGAAATAAAAAAGCGGGTGAACAGCACATTCCGCCGTCCACCCGCTCTCGATCAGTAAGTCTAGTTCAGTGAAGAATCAACGCCGCGCTCTTTCTTCAAGAATGACGGTGTATCAAACTCATCTTCGTCAAAATTCATGAAGCCCAATTTCTCGGCGATGCTTTTTACACGCGTTTCTTTCACAGGCTCTTCTTTAGAGACTTCGAAATGAATCGGAGCCGCTGTTTCGTTGCGAGATGGCATTTCGTCCGAGAAGCCAGCTTTCTTTGCTTCGTACCGATTCGCCGCTTCTTTCAAAGACTGCGCCAAGTTAAAGCGAGGGCGGCCATTGCTGTCTGTGTTTGCGACAGGAGCAGCTGCTGCTTCAGTGTTGTACATGATTTCAGATTTCACAGCTGTATCAGTCTTGCGGGCGTTGATCGCTGGAGTTTCTAAAGCATCTGGATTGAACACTTGTGGGCGAACCGTCTCAACCATTGGAGCAGCTTCAGGCAATTTAGCGGCCTGACGAACTTCTTCACGACGCTCAGGCGTAGGTGTTGAAGAGCGCATGAATGATGGCGTTGATTCAACTTTGTTCTCACCAGTGCGAAGTCCTGTGGCGATCACAGTGATCTTAATCGAGTCACCGATGGTGTCATCAATCACAGTACCGAAGATGATTTCAGCGTCTTCGTCAGCCGCTTGCATAATCAAAGTTACAGCTTCGTTTGTTTCAAATGTTGTGAGCGTGCTTGAACCCGTGATGTTGATAATGATGCCAGTAGCGCCATCAATTGTGATGTCTTCCAAGAGCGGAGAGCTGATGGCCTGCTTCGCGGCTTTCACTGCGCGCTCAGTACCAGAAGCTGAACCAGTTCCCATCAAAGCGAGACCTTTGTTCGCCATAACGGTTGAAACATCGGCAAAGTCAGCGTTGATCAACCCCGTGTTGTTGATCAGGTCAGAGATACCTTGGACGGCGTTCAAGAGAACTTCGTCAGCACGTTTGAACGTTTCTACGAGAGAAAGACTTTCGCCGGCCAACTGAAGAAGACGTTGGTTTGGAATGCAGATCAAAGAATCCACGCACTCTTCAAGAGCTTGGATACCTTCATTAGCTTGGCGTGTGCGCTTTTTGCCTTCGAATGAGAAAGGCTTCGTGACAACACCGACAGTCAGGATGCCCAACTCGCGGCAAAGTTTCGCGATAACAGGAGCCGCACCAGTACCCGTACCGCCGCCCATACCTGCAGTTACGAAAACCATATCAGCGCCTTGAATCGCGCCCGAAAGTTGATCGTAGTCTTCGATGGCAGCTTTGCGGCCAACGTCAGGGTTTGCACCAGCGCCAAGGCCTTTTGTAACAGAGGCACCGAGCTGAATCTTAATCGGAGCAAGAGAAGCCTGGAGTGCTTGGGCATCAGTGTTGGCCACAATGTACTCAACGCCACTCAATCCGTGACGGATCATTGTGTTGACAGCGTTACAGCCCCCACCGCCGACGCCAATGACTTTTATCTTGGCACCAGTTTGAGAATTATTTTCGGCGATATCAAATAGCATGGGGACCTCCCGTTAAAACAGGTCTTTGAAAACGTTTTTAAATGATGAACCAATACGACCCATAAAGTCACTCTCATCTGCAGAGTCTGATTTATGCGAGCGAACTTGAATCGAGTTTTCTTGTTGAGTGCTATCGAGCAAGAGACCTAGAACCGTAGAGAACTTCGGATCCTGCATGACATTGCCGATGCCACCAATCGGACGTGGATAACCGATCTTCGCCGGCTTCTCAAGCGTGTACTCAGCGAGATCAGCTAGACCTCTGATCATGGCACCGCCACCCGTGATGACGTAGCCACCAGTAATAAGTGTCGCGAGATTTTTGTCAGCAATGATGTCTTTAACCACAGTGAAGAGTTCTTCCGCACGTGCGCCCAAAACTTCAGCCACGGCCGTTAAAGGAACTTCTTTGGCACGTGTTCCAGTCAAACCCTGCACACTTACGTGAACGCGAGGGTCAGCTTGTTCTGGCAGCACGATGCCATTTTGAATCTTAATACGCTCAGCTTCGTTGTGGGGAATCTTCAAGGCGACCGCGAGATCGTTCGTGAAGTGATTGCCACCCAAAGGAATGATCTGTGAGTGAACTAAAGCGCCGTCTTTCCAGACCGCGAGATCCGTTGTGCCGCCGCCGATATCGATGAGGGCCACACCCAATTCTTTTTCTTCGCTGGTGAGAACAGAGCGAGAAGAAGCGATTGGCTGAAGAATGATTTGATTCGGACGCAAGCCTGCTTGCTCTACGCACTTAATAAGATTTTGAATCAGTGGAGTTTTGCCAGTCACGATGTGAACGTAAACTTCCAGGCGAGTTCCACACATGCCCACGGGATCTTTAATTCCAGAAGTGTTGTCCACTTTGAATTCTTGTGGAATCACGTGGAGAACTTCGCGATCAGAGGGAATCAAAACTGCTTTTGCTGCTTCAATGACACGATCAACATCGGCGGCCGTAATTTCTTTACCTTTGCACGGAACAACACCTGAACTGTTGAAACAAAAAATATGGTTGCCCGCGATACCGACAGTTGCATCATGAAGATCGTCGATGCCTGCCATAACCTTGGCTTCATCAATTGAGGCTTTAATGGATTGAACAGTCTTGTCGATGTTGACGACAGAACCTTTTTTGAGACCGTGACTTGGATGTGAACCTACGCCAAGGATTTGAAAACCTTCAGCTGATTCGGCTGCAATGACGGTGCAAACTTTGGTGGTACCAACATCGAGAGCGACGAGGACATTTTTCGTTTCCATGAGATTCCCTTCTCAACGGTTCAGTTTGGGGCTGAACGGGTCAGAATCATTCTGACGACCGGGAGATATAAACATATCCCCTCGTTCATCGTACGCCCCGCGTTCAAAACTTGACAACGACTTTTTTGGCGTTGGTGAGGTTGATGGTCGATGGGTACTTTTGAGATTTCTCAACGTAAGAGATTATTTTTGTGAGCTTCTCAAGTTTGGTTTCCCAAAGATCCTTTCCAAGGAACACACTCGTTGTTCGTCCACCCAAGGAGAAGACAATGCTTAACTCCTTGTTATCGTTAATGATTATTTCCGAAATTTTTTGGCGGAGACTGGCATCAAGATGGGTCGCAAAGCGTGTAAAATTAACATGCACATCGCCCTCAAGATCGCGCACCGAAATTGCCAGACTAGGAAGGTCGGCTTTCAGTTTTTTCTCGGCCTTAAGGAGCATTTCGTAGGAAGGATCGAAGAGTTTACCGGTACTTACCATCACAGCAGCATAGTGCTCTTTCCCGTTTTCACGGTAAACCTGCACTCGTACCAAGGCCTCAGGGCAAACGAAGTTCATCCGAACTGTGCGCGCCACTGGGTTGTATCCAATCTGATATTCAGACACGAAATATTTCTCATCCCATTTCTCGGTGAGAATTTTTTCTTTCACTTCTTTAAGTGAGCGTGTGCGCTCAAATTCCTTCATCACAAGTATCGCCAATTCACCCGAACTCTTCGTGGGACATTCCCCAAAAGAAGTCTTGTAGCGAATGTCATTTTGGCTAAATTGCGCAGGAACAGTTGCGTAAGCAAAGAGTGGAGCAAGGGCGAGGATGAAAGCAAAATATTTCATGGTGCCTAAAGGCTACACTGCTTTCACTTCCAATTCAAATGTCACACCCCAATGCAATTTCATTTGTTGGTTGATGAGACGAGTGAGCTCTGAAAAATCCTCTGAAGATGAGCCGCCAGCATTCTCCATGAAGTTAGCGTGCTTGTGGCTCACACGAAGTGCCCCTACGGAAAGTCCTTTTAGGCCAGTGAGGTCGATTAAGCGGCCGGCCTGGCGCGTGGGAGCAGCATTCTTAAAAACACAACCACAGTTCTTAGTCGCAAGCGGCTGTGTCTGGCGACGATACTCTTGGTATTTGCGAATTTTGTCAGGAAGAGCAGTGTCAAATCCACCGTGAGTAAGGACTGCTGACAATATAATGTCACCCGTACGTACGAAATGATTTTTTCGGTAGCTAAATGAAGTTGGTGTCATGACTTCTTCACGAACTTCGCCTTGGGCATTCATAAGACGCACACTCTTTACGATAGAACCAATCTCGCCTAACGCCGTTCCTGCGTTCATATAAATAGCGCCGCCCAGACTGGCCGGAATTCCAGTTAAAGCTTCCCAGCCAAGCGTGCCAAACTTAATTGCGTGAGCAGTCAGCACATTGAGACCGACAGAAGCGGGTAACACATACTCGTCACGGGCCTGGATAAGAACTTCGGGATCATGGGTAAAATCTAATTGGATTAGTACATCTGTTTCAACGGGAGCAAGAACCTGATTGGCCCCCCAGCCCAGCATGCGCCAACTTCGCTTGTGGGTACGCAGGATATTGATCAGAACTGCGAGCGCCTTCTCATCATGAGCAATCACCAAGTCCCCTTGAGACTTGAGACGAAAAGTAGAAAAGGAAGTGAGATCCGTATTCCAACGACAATCGAGGCCCGTAACTTTTTCGAGCTCAATCGCTAGAGTCATAGTTCCTGAACGATGTTTTTCATTTTTTTACTAATGGAGCCAGCGCCCAAAGTGAGGAACACCATCTCTTTATCTTTACGTTCAAGGATGAGATTACGCATTTTGTCCAGGTTTGGTAAAAAATGGGTGTTCGGCATTTTGGCTTTAACAGCTTGGACGAGTCTCTCTGAGGTAATTCCAGCAATCGCCGCTTCACTGGCGGCGTAGATTGGACCAATGTAGATTTCATCAGCGTCTGCAAAGCATTCTACAAAATCATTCCACAACTGCTGAGTCCTCGAATAGCGGTGAGGCTCAAACACTACACAGATCGGCTTCTTGAAAACATTTTTCAAAGTCGCCAGTGTCGCACGAATTTCTGTCGGGTGGTGACCATAGTCATCGATGACTTCAAATTTATCTTTCTGCCAAAGACGCTCAAGGCGTCTACCGACACCTTGAAACTTAGCTAGGCCCGAAATGATTTGCGGGAAACTCAAGCCGGACTCATGGCTGATGGCGATTGCTGCCAAAGCATTAGAGACGTTATGTTCACCCGATGTTTGCGTCTGAATTCTACCCACACGCGAGCCTTTGCTCCAGAGATCAAACTCGGTATGACCCGGTTGAAAAACAATCTTGTCTGCGGAATAGTCGAGCGTGACTTTGTCGTCGAGACCCTTCGCAATGCCAAACAAAACATAAGGACGCTTCACAGAATCCATGATCTTTTTAGTGCCAACATCATGAGCGTTTAAAGCGACTTTGCCATAAAACGGTAAACGATTGATGAAATCAGTGAAGGCCTTACGAATATTTTCTTCGCTCTTATGAAAATCTAAGTGGTCGTTATCAATATTAGTGACGACGGCCATGATTGGGTTGAGATGCAAAAATGAGCCATCACTTTCGTCGGCTTCAGCAATGAGAACTTCCCCATCACCTTTTTTGGCGTGGCCACCAAGATTGCTAACAACTCCACCGATGATATGTGTCGGGTCTTTCCCGGCATCATGAAAAATCGTGGCTACCATACTCGTCGTGGTGGTTTTTCCGTGTGAACCTGCAATAGCAATTCCGTACTTAAGACGCATGAGTTCCGCAAGCATCTCTGCACGGCGAACGAGTGGAATACGCTCACGCTTCGCCCGTTGAATTTCAGGATTTGTGCCATCAATGGCAGATGAATAAACAACTAAGCCGACGTTCTCAAGATTTGATTCTTGGTGACCCAGGTGGATCTCAGCACCATTTTTCTGCAGATTACTTGTTGTGGCACTGTCCGTGATATCAGATCCGCTGACGGGGTAGCCCATCGACAGTAGGACTTCAGCAATACCGCTCATGCCGATACCGCCAATACCCACGAAATGAATTTTAATTTTTTTGGACAGTCCCAACATGACGAAAAATCTCCCGCAAAGCCACTTCACCTGAATCTACGGCGAGAGGAGTTATTTGGGAAGTGCGTAGAGTCCCGGTCTTGGCCTTGGTCAAAAAAGCTGCAAGGCGTTCGGCCATCTCACTCCGCGGGGCCCGTGGCTCGACCACATCGACGTCGTAATCCACTTCATCACGGTATCTAAGAGCATTCCACCATTGATGATTATCGGTCGCTTGAGGGAAAGGAATCAGGAAACAAGGCTTACGGACAATCCGTAGTTCCGCCACTGTACTTGCACCTGCACGAGCGATTAGGACATCACACCAAGCATACTGCTCTTGAATGTTGTCGAGATATTTAGTCGGTTGATAGCTCACATTTTTGCCTGCAGGGAACTTGGGTGCTTGATCCTGGCCTGTTTGATGAATGACAGTCACTTGGATTTCCTGGTCACGTTGAACCCACTCACCAACAAGATCATTGATCTGTGTCGCACCAAGTGAACCGCCAAAAACTAACACACGTAGATGACCATCAGAAGAGCGTGGCGGCGTATGAGCAATTGAGGAACGCGTGGGATTGCCCACAACGCGCACTTTAGAATTCAACGACGCAGGAATACCTTGTGTGTCTCTAAAGTGAGTGAAAATCACAGTGCTTAAACGAGCAAGCAACTTGTTAGTAAGTCCTAAAACAGCATTCTGTTCAAAAATGAAAACGGGAATCCCCTGCAAACGAGCCGCGAGCAGCGTTGGCCCACACACATAGCCACCAGCACCGACGACAAATTGCGGTCGACGAGCACGGAAGGTTTTAAAGATTTTAAGAAAGACGATGAGATTCTTAAAAAGAGAATTTAAAAGCTTGATTGGATTCTTCGTGCGCAACGGCCAACTGGCGAGATGCTCAACGGGGAGCTTCGCAAAAAGTTTGTAATCTAGTGGACGCTGGCCTGTGAGGTACGAAACCTCATAGCGCTGGGCCTGCAAGCGCTCACCCATAGCAATGGCAGCATTGATATGCCCGCCCGTTCCACCGGCCACCAAGACAGCATACTTACTCATGCACGTGCAGTCCGGGCGCGCGGAGCTGCGCTCGCCTTGGGCTCTTTACCATTCCATCGGAGAGCAGCAAAAATTAATCCAAGCGCAGCGAGATTCGCCACCATGCTCGAGCCACCGTAACTAATAAATGGAAGGTTTAAACCTTTCGTAGGAAGAACTCCTAAAACCACACCCATATTAAGGAAGGCCTGGAAGCCAATACAGAAAACTACCGAGCAAACCATCATACCGGCGAGACGCGACTTGAGGGCCAGGGCGATTCGAAAGCCAAAGAAGATGAACGCCAAAAAGAGAACAACTGCACCCACAACTCCTGCCAGTCCGAGCTCTTCACCGACGACGCTGAAAATAAAATCGTTATAGGCTTCTGGCAAATAGAACAACTTCTCATTAGAGTTGCCGAGACCTTGGCCTGTAATCCCACCGTTAGCAAAGGCCAAGAAACTTTGAATAATTTGAAAACCTGCGTTCTTAGGATCTTTCCAAGGATCCAGAAAAACCAAAATTCGTTTCACGCGGTAAGGAGCAGCGAAAAGCAGCGCAACGGCGCTCACAAAACCAAGAGCGGTCGCGCTCCAGAAAAGCTTACGAGGAAAGTGGCTTAAAAATGCAATGAAGGCCACGATCATGGCTGAAATCGCAAAAGTTCCGAAATCGGGCTGCTTCAAGAAAATCAAGAGAGGCAAGACAATGCCAGTGGCATTCACAGCTTTCTTTTGATTATCGTAGACCTGAAAGTTTTCAAAATACTTAATTGCCGCGAGGATGATCGAGTATTTTACGAACTCACCCGGCTGCAAATTCATGAACCCAATATCTAGCCAGCGCTGTGAGCCCTTCATGGCCACACCAATGCCTGGCACTTGTGTGAGTGCGAGCAGCATCACAAACATTGCGTTCACTGGATAAGCGTACTTGTACCAAAAAGAAATTTTTGTTCGCGCGAGAAGATAAGCCGCTGAAGTTCCGAGCGCGACAAAGAAAAGTTGCTTGAAGAGAAAGTGAGTAGGAGATCCGAATTGCTCTCGAGCGTACATATAGCTCGATGAGAAAACCATCACCACACCGAAGAAGATAATCATCACGGTGGTGAGGAGAAATAGGTTAGTTGTCTTTTCTAGTCCGCTATCGTGTTCCATGGAAGCATCCTTGTTTCCGGATGCTTCCATTTTACGCGCTGTTTCGATTGCTTACAATTGGAAGATGAGTTTTTTGTAGTAGTTGCCCTTCTCTTCGAAGTCGCGGAACACATCCGTGCCGTCGTTTCCTGGGCAAAGAAGGATTGTGTCGCCGGTGCGGCTCTTCTGATAGGCCAAAAGCACAGATTCATCGAATGAACCCACCAAAAACGTCTGAGTGGCTTCACCCAAGATACGGTTCATGCTTTCTTTCACTTCGCCCACCAAAACCAGGCAGCGGACTTTTTCGTTGATTACGCCGAAGTACTTATCAAACGGCAGACCTTCGATCTCTTTGCCACCGGCAATGAGAATAACGGGCTCTTTGAAAGCTTCGAGGCTGACTTTGAGCTCGTCCATCGTTTCAGACTTAGAGTCGTTGTAGAACTTAACGCCGTTTTTCTCGACGACAAATTCCAGACGGTGAGGAATGCCTGGAAAGTTTTCAATGCAGTATTGGATTGATTCGTCCGTGCACTTCAAGGCCTTACACGCCGTGATCGCTGACAGCATATTCTCACGGCTGTTCTGGCCTACGATGCGCATGTCAGTCACTTTAAACTCTGAGTGGTAGTGAATGTTCGAATGAATACGCTTGTCGTGGAAGTGTGTCCCTTGGATTTCGTTGATCACACCCATGCTCACAAAACTCTTACGTGAGTACCAGAACGTCTGGGCCAGGCAGTTACGCAAGATGCTGTTACCAGCAAGCTTATCGAAGTTCACGACGAGATGATCATCTGGACCTAAATCACGAGCTACTTTAAGAGCGGTATCGAGGAATTCACCTGGGCCCTTGAAGCGGCCTGGTACCATTTTCTCTTCGAGGTTTGGATAAACTGCGAGGACTGGTTTGAAATGAGGAACGGTCTGCAACTGGAGTGGTGACACTTCAACGACTACGTAGTCCATCTCATCGCGGTTAGGCATCATGAGGTAATTAATGAACGGCTCTTCGCTCGTGCCGCCAACAAACACGTTCTTCTTATCTACGCGCAAAGTGTACGCGATCATGTGAGCGATCGTGGTACGGCCATAGCTTCCGCAAACGGCGACGACAGGCTTTTTGCAATTAGCGTAGGCAAAGGCAAAGTCACTGTACACTTCGCGGCCTTGGTCGCGAGCTGCTTTCAACTGCGGCAAGTTAGGATCAACTGACGAACAATAAACAACGACGTCAGCCGAAGTGAAGTCTTCTTCACGATGTTCGCCCAAAGTCATGGTTGGATTTGGGTTTACTTTCTTGAGGCGCTTAACCTGCTTGTTCAAATCGAAAATAGGTTTGATATCTGTGACTTTGATTTCACAGCCTACTTGGTTGAAGAGGTTAATCAGGGCAAAACCTGTTTTACCAAGGCCAACGATGAGAACTTTTTTGCCTTTATAATTTTCCATGGAATCCTCTTAGCGTAATTTCAGCGAAGCGAGAGCGAGGATCGCAAGCACAAGGCTTATGATCCAAAAACGCACGATGACTTTGGTTTCAGGCCAGCCGGCCAATTCGAAATGATGATGAATAGGGGCCATGCGGAAAATCCGCTTTTTACGCGTCTTGTATGATGCTACTTGCAAAATTACAGACAGCGCTTCGATCACGAAAATTCCACCGATGATAACAAAGAGGAATTCGTTTTTGGTGACCACGGCCATGGTGCCGAGCACTCCACCTAATGAGAGTGAACCTACGTCGCCCATAAAAATTTCTGCGGGATACGAGTTATACCAAAGAAAGCCAGCGCCAGCGCCCACCAAGGCAGCCGCAAGAACCAAGATTTCACCTACGTCAGGAACGTAAGGGATCAAAAGATATTGAGCAAATTCACTGTGGCCTGCCATATAGCCGAGCACGCCAAGGGTTGAAGCAGAGATAATCACAGGACCAATGGCGAGACCATCAAGACCATCTGTTAAGTTAACTGCGTTGCTTGTCCCTACGATGACGAGTGCGGCAAACGGAACATACCACCAACCTAAATCAACGACGGCTTCTTTCATGAAAGGCAGATGAAGTTGAGAATCTGTGACATTCCATTTGATCATCACAAACGCCGCAATGCCTGCGGTGGTAAACTGCCAAAGAAGTTTCTGACGAGCTGACACACCTTTCGAGTTTTTTAGTAAAACTTTGAGGTAGTCATCGAGCCCACCCAAAAAGAAATAGCTCATCATCACGAAGAGAATGATGAGAAACGGGAAACTAAAAAAGTTTCCACAAACAAGACAGGCGATCAGCGCCGAGCCAATGATGAAAACGCCACCAAACGTAGGTGTGCCTTTTTTCTTCTTATGTGACTCTGGCCCATCTTCACGAATGCTTTGGCCAAACTGACGGAGTTTCATCAATGCAATGAACCTCTTCCCCCAAATAATCGAGACGATGATTCCAATCAAAAAAGCGATGAAAGATCGTACTGTGATGTAGCGGAAAAGATTCAAAATATGATGGTTCTGACTTAGCGGATAAAGCCAGTGAAAAAGCATAGTTACGCCTTGAAAGAGGGTAACGTTAAGTTATAGCGAGAAGCGACTCCAATTGTAAAGAGCGACTGCCCTTAATGAAGAGATGTGTTTTGCTGTGGGTCATGTGATCCCACTCAAGACCTTTGAATCGTGCTGCATCTGGATAACAAGTTCCCAGGCCACGGCCCTCTAGATAATGAGACGCAAAGCGACCAATAAAAATATTATGCGCGTCGGGCCACTGACGGAGATATTCACCGACTTCACGGTGATAAGCAGGCGCATTCTCGCCGAGTTCATTCATGTCGCCCAACACGACCAGGGAATCACTTTCGGCAATGCCGTGATCCTTGAGCCATTCAAAGAAACCACTCAATGCCACTTTCATTGAACTCGGGTTGGCATTGTAAGCATCGAGGTAGATCTTCTTGTCTGAAAAATCCTTCCACTCAGAGCGGTTCGCTGTGGGACGGAACAAACTTGCAGCCGCCGTTAGCACTCCACGCTTCTCTGGAAAAATGGAAACGGCGATACACCACGCCGTCGCCATATTCGTGAGGTTATGTGTTCCCGTGAGAGCTTTATTGCGCAAAATCTCATGCCCAAGTTTCCCGTCAATCTGCACCTCACCTGCTTCCGTCTTAAAACGAATGTCGGCTTCACCCTTAGCAGAGAAAGTCACTGTTCCTTTGGCACGAGGAAATGTTTTGAGAAAGGAATCATCGAGGTTTTGAAAAAACAGACCATCCCCTACCGCATGGTAGAGATAGCCTTCTTCTTCGAATACTTTTTCTTCTGAACCAAAAAACTCGAGATGAGTGGCACCGATGTTGGTCACTAAACCACAATCTGGGTTAGCAAGATCGCAGAGTACTTTAATTTCTCCAGGATGATTGCTTCCCAACTCAAGAACACAAATTTTTGTTTCTGGACGGATTTGCAAAACAGTCAGAGGCACACCGAGATGATTATTATTATTTTTTTCCGTGGCAACCATTTCATTGGGCATGACGGTTTTCAAAAGAAACGAAAGCATTTCTTTGTGAGTCGTTTTTCCATTTGATCCAGAAATTGCAAAAACACGCCCGCCACTCTTTTGCCAACCTTTCACATGGCGCGTGCCAAGCTCTTGCGTGAATGCAACAGCATCCGACACGCAGACAAAGCACGTCTGTGGAAATTTTGCCAACAGACCACTGACTAAAGCTTGGTTTTCGGCACTGTCTTCAAAAATAACAACACGGCAGCCGTCTTTGAGCAGAGGTTCTGCATAAGACAGTGGATTGTGACGGGCCCCTGGGTAGGCCATAAACATGGCAGGCTCTTTTAAAGCACGGGTGTCTGAACAAAAGCCTAAGCGCGCATCGGGAAGAGTGCCTGTAATTTTTTTCACAGAAGGACATTCGGAAATCAGGCGCGTTTCAATCACGAGTTCATCCCTTTTCTTTGCTGATGTGATTATCAAGTTCTGTGATGTCACTATAAGGCACTTTCACTGTGCCCTTGAGAATATAATCCTCATGGCCTTTCCCGGCCATGACCAGCACATCACCTGTTTGCAATCGCGACAATACAGCTCTCACGGCCTTGGGACGATCGACCTCTCTACTCAGAGATGGGTGTTGACCCACACCGTCGACGATATCTTGAATAATTCGCTCTGGATCTTCTGTACGCGGATTATCACTCGTCACAATAATTTCATTCGAAAATTGTGCAGCAATTTTCCCCATGAGTGGACGTTTGGTGCGGTCACGATCACCACCACATCCAAATAGAACAATGATGTTGTGACCCAAGAATGTTTCTTTCACGGCACGTAGAATGTTTTCGAGTGCATCAGGTGTGTGAGCAAAGTCCACAATCGCCGTTTTGCCTTTCCACTCACGAATATAAAATCTTCCTGGCGGTGGTTGCAGGACTTTCAAATAATCCGGTTTAACAACAACACCCAAAGTCTCAATTAAACTGATGGCACAAAGAAGATTCTCTTCATTGAATCGAGCCTTAAAAAAGACTGGCAATTCGTTGCGAATATCAGGGGAAAGTGGTGCTACTTTTTTTAGTCGAGATTTTTTTGAAAGACGACCAAGTAAATCCATCTGACCACTGGGTACGAAGACAAAGCCATCATTCTTCACATAATCGAAAATGCGTTCTTTTGATTTGAAATAAGCTTCCATCGTTCCGTGGTAGTCGAGATGATCTTGCGTAAAATTCGTCCAGGCGGCTGATTCAAATGACAAACCATAAACACGCTCTTGCTCAAGTGCATGCGAACTCGCTTCCATCACAGTGAAATCCGCCGAAGCCCCGTAGTGCGCCAGCATCTGACGCAACTGAATTTGTCCTGGGGTCGTCAAACCAAACTCTTCGACCGTGCCACCCTCTTGACGTACACCGAGTGTTCCAATGGAAAAGCCCTTGAGACCAGCGGCCTCACCAAGCTGGAGCACTAAGTCGGCAGTCGTCGTTTTTCCATTGGTACCAGTGACAGCTAAAAGTTTTAGTTTTGAAGGCATTGGAAAATAACGATCACAAAGCGTGTGGAGAAGTTGTGGCCACACACTTTCTCGAGCAATCCATGTGGGACACCCCAGCTCTACTCCTGGGTTACGACTGATGAGTATTAATCCAGGTTTTACACTTTTAAGACGGGTCTGGAGTTTTTGGAGAGCGTCTGGGCCATCCGCCAGCTGGTACGCAATAAGTACGTCAGAAGCGGCTTTTTCAATACGCCAATCAAGACGCTTAATTGAAGTCAGCCAGGCCACGTCACCAGATTTTAGAAGCGGTCTGATCGACTCATCATTCTTCATACGATGGTGGACTGAAGTGAAGGTTGATCTCATTCGCACCGACGATCGAGTCACCTGCCGATGGAGACTGACGTGAGACCACACCAAATCCCGTGAGTTCAATTTGCAACTTAAGACTTTCCGCCAAACGGATCGCAGAGGCTTTGTCCATTCCTACAAAATTTGGCATGCGTCCTGGACCGATCATACGACGAGAAGCCTGTGACACTTGAACCGTATCGAGGTTCTTTTCGTTTGAAGCTGAATTGTATTTTGCAAAACGTGAGAAGTTCTTCTTTTTGTATAACAGGTACTGAGTAATCTTTTTGAACACGGGCGCAGCGGCCATACTGCCATAGTATCCATTGGCCTTAGGATTATCTACGTATACCAAAACGACAAACTTACGATCTACGTTAACCGGATAACCAGCAAAACTTGCGATGTAACCATCGTATCCACCACGCTCGGCCACACGTTGCGCAGTCCCTGTTTTGCCAGCAATCGCGTAGTGAGGAATCTTTGCACCTGTTCCCGAGCCTGACTCAACAGTGGCTACCAACATTTTGGTTAACTGTTCAGAAGTCTTGCCACTGATGATTCGGTTTTCTGGAATAAGCTGTGAGGCTTCAGTTTTAAGTAATGTCGGACGGACCATGTAGCCGCCGTTAGCAATAGCCGCATAAGCGCGCAACATCTGTAAGCCCGTCGTGGCCACACCATGACCGAAACTTATATTGGAAAGTGTAAGCGGTTTCACGGTCTCCGCACGAGTCATGATGCCTTTCGATTCACCAGACACTTCGATACCCGTTTTTTCACCGATACCAAATTTTTTCAGTGTTGATTTAATGCGCGGATACTTCACATCAAATGCAAGCTTTGTGGTTCCTACGTTAGAACTGAATTGAAGAATCTCTGAAACAGTAAGCCACTCGAATTTGTGTTTTTTATCGTCCTCAGCTTCACCAATCGTATGATTCCCCACACGCATTTTTCCGTACTCACAGAAATAGCGTTTCTCTGGTGTTGCTACATTGTTTTCCAATGCCGCAGCGATGGTGAAGGTTTTAAAAATTGAACCGGGTTCAAAAGGATCTGTGACAAAAGCGAGTTTACGATTCTCGGTAGGAGAACTCGTCGCGCTGTTGGGATCAAAGCTCGGCCAGTTGGCCATCGCCAAAATCTCGCCAGTCTCCGCGTCCATAACAGCTGCACCACCACGGTGAGCTTTGTGATGTACGACCGCTTCTTTAAGATAATTTTCGGTCGCACCTTGCAGTTCTTTATCAATAGATACAGCAACGTCACGCGCTGGCATCGCCGTTGTTTCAATCTGCTCGTATTTAATCGGGCGCCCCTTGGCGTCACGATGGTAACGAACCAACTGCGCTTCACCACGCAGTTCTTTGTTTTTCATCCGCTCAATACCTGCCATGCCGGTATTATCGATGCCGGTGAAACCTAAAATTTGACTCGCGAGTTCATGGTTTGGATAAACGCGTGTGTTGAGTGGCTCCATGTGAATGGCATCAAGTTTACGAAGTTTCGCGACTTGGGCTTCATTCAGACGAACGCGGCGAG
>JAKFUR010000009.1 GCA_021732585.1 Bacteriovoracaceae bacterium | reverse complement strand
CGGCTTCGTCTTTCTCCTCTTGGATTTCTGGCAAGTGTGTGAAGTGCACTCCAGCGGCCAGCAACACCAATACGATCGCCAAGCCGACATAAGGACCCACCACAGATTCAGCACCGCTGAAGCCGGCGCGGAAAATCAGGGCCGCTCCGAGCAAGGGCGCCACGGCCGTACCCAGTGAGTTGAACGCTTGCACGAGAGTCAAACGACGAGACGCTGTTTCAGGTGCACCGATGCGCGCGATGTAAGGGTTTGCTGCTACTTGCAAAAGAGCAATGCCGCCGGCGAGAACAAACAAAGCAAAGAGGAACAAATTGAATGAGTGAATCTTCGCCGCAGGAACAAACAACAAGCATCCCACTGCGATAACAAGGAGAGCGACGATCATGCCGCGTTTGTAACCAATCTTCTCAACGATTTTCCCTGAGGGCGGAGAAATGATGAAGTAGGCCATGAAGAAACAGAACTGCACAAGAATGGAACCGGTGTAGCTCAGCTCAAAAGAGTTTTTAAGATGGGGCACCAACAGATCATTCAGGCAGGTGATGAAACCGAAGGTAAAAAAGAGGAAGGATAACAGTCCTAGTGCGCGAGTTTGAACCATGGACTTAACTCCAAATTAAAGTATAAGATTGAACTATCTTATCGACCAGATTTTGAAAGGGCCATGTAATGAAAGCCAAAGTTGTCACAGGACTCCAACGTCTTTTGGAAGATCCTCAACTCCAGAAAAAATTCCCAGGAAAGATTGGCTACCTTTGCCACGCTGCTTCCATCACGTCAGAAATCGAGCACGGCCTCTTAGCTTTAAAGCGCGTTTTCGGTGATCGTTTGGTGAAAGTTTTCGGCCCTCAGCACGGTTTCGTGACGGATGTGCAAGACAACATGGTGGAATCTCGCCATGGCATTCACCCCTATTTTAATCTGCAGGTTTATTCGCTCTATTCTGAAACCCGCATCCCGACGCAGGAAATGCTCAAGGGATTGGATCATGTGTTTGTGGATCTGCAAGACGTAGGAACACGCATCTACACATACATTTACACCATGACCTACATGATGGAAGCGTGTCAAAAAGCTGGCGTTCAGGTGGTGATTTTGGACCGTCCGAATCCTATCGACGGCGTCACCATGGAAGGCAACGTGCTGGACATGAAATTCGATTCTTTCGTCGGTCGTCATCCACTACCAGTGCGCCACGCGCTCACCATGGCAGAAGTGGCCTTGATGAATCAAAAATTCTGGAACGCCCCTGACTGCAATCTCGCCATTATTGAGATGCAGGGCTGGAAGCGTGAGATGAGCTATGAAGACACCGGTTTGCCATGGGTTTTGCCTTCGCCGAATCTTGCCACCATCGAAGCGGCTTACACGTTCGTGGGCACCGTTCTCTGGGAAGGCACCAATATTTCTGAAGGCCGCGGGAGTACGCGCAGTCTCGAAATCATCGGGCATCCGAAATTTGAAGCCTTTAGCTATCACGACAAACTCAAAAAGGTTCTAGAGCTTGAAGAACTCCACGGCCAGGTGCTGCGTCCGCTGGTGTTCTTGCCGACGTTCCAAAAACATCAGGGCATCCCGACCGGTGGTTTCCAAATCCACGTCACGGATCGCAAAAAATTCGAACCCTGGCGTCTGTGCCAAACGCTGTGCCGTGAATTCTATAAAGATCTCGGAAGTGAGTTTAAGTGGAAGCAGCCACCTTACGAGTACGAATACGATCGCATGCCCATTGATTTGATCAATGGCACTGATCAATTGCGTTTGTGGGTGGAGAAGAATGGCTCACGTGCGGAATACAATGAGCTGATGAAGTTCGGTCAAACCGAATATCAAGCGCAAAGAAAAGAAGTCCTGCTCTACTGATGACTCAGTGTGGAGTACTCCGGCATGTAGCTGATGGAAGTCCGTGACTTTTCCAGCAAGAGCGTCTTTTTACCAGGCTGAATCAGCTCAACTTTTTTCTCAGTCGGGCAGCTTAACTTCCCACACTTGCTCTCATGAACAGTGTAAGTTCGCAGCAAGCGGCGGTTGTCATCATCGATTTGTGAATCAGACTTCAGGAATAGGCTCGCCACTTTGATTTTCTTGGGATGAAACCAATGGCCCACGGTAGTTTTCACCTCCATCTCACTGACACAGCCGTGCTTCTGTGAATTCTCTTCAAAGTAGATCCACTCTTCCCCAAAAAATGTTCTGAGTCCTATAGGAAGATAGTTGTAGCTGCTTGTTCCGCACTCCGGATCAAAAGCTTCACGCTCGGCAATCGTCTAAACCACACCATCCGGCATCACCCACACCACGCGCGTGCTTTGAACTGTTCCATAGGATTTGCAGAGTGGTTCAGTTTTCCAAAGCAGCGCCAGCATACGGCCTTGGTGGGCCAAGGGCATTTCCTGATAACGAGTGACGGTCGTTTTGAACTCACATTTTTTGGGCAACTCTTTTTCAGCATTCACAAAAAATTTGGTGAATCGCTGACGAGAGGCCTCTTGTGTCAGGTCTTTTAGCCCGGCCTGGGCGTAGACGACTTGGTCTTTGGTGAGCTTCAAATCAGCGTCGATCAGGAGTTGGGCGTGGGCAGTAGAAGACATTAAAACGAACAAAACTGCCAACGCTTTCATTTATTCTCCTAAGTACGCCTTACGAATAGTATCCGATGCCAGAAGCTCAGACGCTTTCCCTTGGGTATGAGCCGAGCCCGTCTCAAGCACCACCGCGTGATGAGCGATTTCCAAAGCCAGGAGCGCGTTCTGTTCAACCAGAACAATCGTCATGCCTTCTTTATTCACTTTTACGATGATTTCAAAAATTTTCTCGATGATCTGCGGAGCGAGACCCAAAGACGGCTCATCCAAAAGCAAAATTTCCGGACGGCTCATGAGCGCGCGGCCAATGGCCACCATCTGCTGCTCACCACCTGACAATGTGCCGGCGACCTGCCACAGACGCTCTTTCACACGAGGGAAAAGCTCGTAAACGTGCTCGAGGTCTTTTTGAATCTCTTGTTTGTCCTTGCGAAGGTAAGCCCCCAGCGTGAGGTTCTCCTCCACCGTCATGTTGGCAAAAATCCCGCGACCTTCCGGTGCGTGACCGATGCCCATGGCCACCAAATGATCAGCGCGGGTGCCATCGATGCGTTTGCCCTTAAAGAGCACTTCACCACTTGATGGTTTCAGCATTCCGCTCATGGCCCGCAAGGTGGTCGACTTGCCAGCGCCGTTGGCACCGATCAACGTCAGAATCTCGCCTTTCTTCGCCTGGAAGCTCACACCTTTCAAAGCGTGAATGGCACCGTAGTGAACGTTGACGTTTTTAAATTCCAGCAATGTTTCACTCATGCTTTGGCCTTATCTTTCGCCTTACCGAGGTAAGCTTCGATCACTTTTGGATTTTTTTGAATCTCGGCCGGCAAACCCTCAGCAATCTTCACGCCGTAATCCAGCACGAAGATTTTCTCAGAGATGCCCATGACAAGTTTCATATCGTGTTCAATCAACAAAACCGTAATGCCGAACTCATCACGCAAGCGACCAATGGTCTTCATGAGATCAATGGTCTCAGTGTGGTTCATGCCCGCTGCCGGTTCATCAAGCAGCAAAATCTTGGCACCTGTCGCAAGAGCACGAGCGATCTCCAAGCGGCGTTGAGCGCCGTAAGGAAGATTACAGGCCAGTTCTTCCTGTCTCGATGCGAGATCGAAGATCTGCAACAGCTTGCGGGTGCGCTCAACTGTGTCGTACTCCGACTGATGGTAGGCCTGGGTGCCAAGGATAGAAGCCACCAAACCGTGTTCACGCTTGATATCGCAGGCGATGCGCACGTTATCCAGCACCGTGAGGTTTTTAAACAGACGAATGTTTTGGAAGGTACGCGCGACACCAATGGCGGCGATCTCAAAGGGCTTGAGCCCATTCAAGACTTGGTCTTTGTATTCAACAGTGCCTTCGGTGGGAAGGTACACGCCGGTGAGCATATTGAACGCCGTGGTTTTACCCGCGCCGTTAGGTCCGATGAGAGCGGTGATGCTCCCCTCTTGCACGTCCATGGTGAGATTATTTACAGCGGTGATTCCGCCGAAACGCATCGTAAGATTGGTGGTCTTGAGGATGCTCATCTTACGCCCCCAACTTTTTCTTAAAGCGCTTAAACCATCCGAAGTCGGTCAGCTCTTTAGTACCAAAGAATCCGTTCGGACGCGTGAGCATAAGAATGATCAGCATGAGTGAGTAGATCACCATACGGAAATCAAGCTGAGTGAGTTCTTGCAACGGACGCAACGATTCGCGAAGCACGGTGAGGAAGATCGCCGCGAACACCGCGCCGGTCATGGAGCCCATACCGCCCAAAACCACCATAATGATAATTTCAAAGCTGCGGTTAAAATCGAAAGTCGATGGGTTCAAGTATGTGAGGAAGTGCGCGAACAACGCACCGGCCACACCGGCCCAGAAAGCCCCGATGACAAACGCGATGACTTTGTACTTGGTGGTGTTCACACCCGTGGCTTCCGCTGCGATCTCATCTTCACGAACGGCCAAGAGTGCACGGCCATGGCTTGAGTCCATCAAGCGGTTGATGGAGACGATGCACACGAGAGCAACGCCATACACCCAGAAGAAGTTAGTCCATTGAGGAATGCCCGGAATACCGCGCGCGCCACCAATGAAGTCCATATTCAAAATGAGAACACGGATGATTTCGCCAAAACCTAACGTCACGATGGCGAGGTAGTCACCTTTAAGACGCAAAGATGGAAGACCAACCACATATCCGAGAATCGCCGCGGCCGTGCCACCGACGATAAGGCTTAGGAAAAGAAAGAATCCTTCGCTGACGTAATTCGGCATACCGGCAAAGTGCACATCCATGAACAAGCTCATGTTCATGAACGCTGCCACGTAACCGCCGACGGCCATAAAACCCGCGTGGCCCATGGAGAACTGGCCAGTGAGACCGTTCACTAAGTTGAGTGATGACGCCAGCGTGATGTTAATGCCGGCGTAGATCAAAATTGAGAAGTAATACGGGTTCATGACCTGCGGAATGATCTGTCCCAAGAGACCCAAGAAAACGAGACCAGCGCCTAGCGGCCAGAGACCTTTAAGGACGCTCATACTTTCTCCTTCACGTTCTTGCCTAAGATGCCGGCCGGACGGAAAAGAAGAATGATAATCAAAATCGCGAACGCCAGAGCATCACGGTAAGTCGACGCCAAGTAACCAATCACCATAGATTCAGCGACACCCATGATGAGTGCACCGATCACGGCACCGGTGACGTTACCAATCCCACCTACGACGGCAGCGACGAAGGCCTTGAGACCAAACATCATGCCCATCAACGGATCAATTTTCGGGTATGTGAGCGCGACGAGAATACCGGCCGCACCAGCGAGAGCAGAGCCCAGCATAAAGGTGAAGCTGATGACGAAGTCGACAGGAATGCCCATCAACGCGGCATTGGTGTGTGAGAAAGAAACGGCCCGCATGGCGCGGCCGATTTTTGTCTTAAAGATGATGAATTGCAGACCGAGCATAAGCGCAAGAGAGACACCCAAGACGATCAATTGAATGCGGTTCAATTGCACGCCGCCGATGAAGATCGGCTCACCTGGCTCGAGCAGGGGGGCGAAGTATTTTGGATCAGCGCCGAAGAGCAACTGACCGCCGAATTCTAAGAACAAAGACACCCCGACCGCCGTGATAAGCACGTTGATACGGGGTGATTTACGTAAAGGACGATAAGCGAAACGTTCGATGAAGAAACCCACGATGGCACAGCCCACCATGCTGCACAGGAGTGCCGCAGAAAGAGAACCGTAGCCCGGGTGCAACGAGAGATTGAAAAACTTCGACACATAATAACCAAAGAACGCTCCCAACATATACACGTCTGAGTGTGCAAAGTTGATGAGCTGAAGGATGCCGAACACCATGGTGTAACCCAAGGCGATCAAGGCATACATCGAGCCAAGCCCGAGTCCGTTAACTAAATGCTGAATAAATTCCGTCACGCTGCACCTTTCGAGAATAGTCTATGGGTCGATTTTTTCTTTGAAGATAAATTTGCCATCTTTGATCTCGATGATCACCGCTGATTTCTCAGCGTCGCGTTTCTCATTGATGGTGATCATACCGGTGACTGCCGGGTAAGCCTTCGTGTCTGCAAGAGCTTGGCGGATCGCTACAGTTGTAAGCTCTGGAGCGCGAGTCATCGCGTCAGCAAGGATCAACATCGCATCGTAACCCATCGCCGCGAGGCCATCTGGAATGCGGCTGTGAGCAGCTTTGAAGTCGTTGATGAATTTCTGCACGCCTTCCGACATATCATCCGGTGAGTAGTGGTTCGAGAAGTATGAACCAGTGAGCGCTTCGCCACCAATTTCTGTGAGCTTCTCAGAGTCCCAACCGTCGCCGCCCATGAGCGGAACGTTGATGCCGAGTTCGCGAGCTTGGCGAGCGATCAAACCGACTTCAGTGTAGTAACCTGGAACGAAAATCGCTTCTGGGTTCTTACCTTTGATTGATGTGAGCTGAGATTTGAAATCAACGTCACCTTGGCTGAACGATTGATCAACTACGATCTTACCGCCGAGCTTCGTGAAGGTTTCGATGAAGAAGTCAGCCAGACCGATTGAGTAATCGTTCTTCACATCGCGAAGGATCGCTACGTTCTTGAGCTTCAAAGAGTTGTAAGCGAACTTCGCCATCACTGAACCTTGGAACGGATCAATGAAGCAGACGCGGAAGACGTAGTCCCCGATCTCAGTCACTTTTGGGTTTGTTGAAGACGGAGTCACCATCGGGATGCCGTTCTTCTGAGCGATCGGCGCCATAGCGAGTGAATTCGAAGAAGCTACTTCCCCGAGGATCGCGATGACTTTGTCTTGTGTGATGAGTTTTGTTGTCGCGATGGCCGCTTCTTCCGGCTTACCTTGGTCATCAAGAGTGATGATGCGAACTTTTTTGCCTTTGATACCGCCAGCAGCGTTGATCTTCTCAACCGCCAACATGATCCCGTCGTGAGTCGACTTACCGAAGGTAGCTGCGCCACCTGTCATTGAGCCCACTTCGCCGATGACGATTTCGTCACCAGTAACGGTTGCGCCTGCGCCGGTTACGGCCGTCGCTGGGCCATCTTTTTTTAGACAAGATACTGTCAGCAATAATGCCGAGAAAATCGCGAGATGCAGTGCTCTCATGTTTGACCTCTTTATGATGGATGTCGTTTAGAAATAAGTTGCTCAGATATTAACGATGGCCACCATCGTTGTCATGAGAAAACTCAATAAGGGCAGGGAGTTAAAAGCGAGTTCGCAAGCTTATACCGCATTGCGGCTGCGCAGGGCCCATCGGCAATTTTTTCCCTATCCCACTCCTTTAATCATAACTGGCCCCACACCACCGAAAGGTCCTTATCAACTAATCCTGCAAAAGGTTGGACCATGAAATTCATTTTCTTAGCACTCGTTTCTGCCCTCTCATTCAATGCACTCGCTCACATCGACTCAGAAGGTTCACCCGCTCCTAAAATGCGCTTTGCATCCAGTGAGCTAGGCCTTGCTGACGCAGTCCCAACCCAGTTTCTCCAGGTGCAACCAGAAAAAATCACCGGCTTCACCAAATACCCTGCTGAGCTTAAACGCATGCAGGAGGCCTTTGAGATTATCGAGACGGTGATCAACTCTAATGAGTTCAAAGAGAAGGTCATCAACTTCATCAATAAGAAAGGCGTTCGCAGCTATGTGCGCAGCAATGGACTCACTAACGAGGGAGTTTATGAAGCCATCATGGCCGGCAATGAGCTTATTGGCGGCGCTCAGACTCCAGGAGAAATGAACTTCAACGTTTCACGCTACATGAAATTTTGGTCGAAGGTCATTGGCTACACCAATCCTGGCAAGAGCAATACCATGTACGTAAATGGGAAATTTTATAAAAAATTCTCAGCTGCCGAAATCACCAGCAATGTGACACACGAGTGGCTGCATCTTTGTGGCTTCTATCATGGATCAGCGGCTGAGCATGACTCTGTTCCCTATGCAGTCGGCTACATCATGCGAGACTTAGCGCTGAAACTTGAAGCACAAGGTTACTTGAATTAAGACCAAAAAAAAGGCTCCGTACGGAGCCTTTTTTATTTTTGCTTCTTACTGAAACATCGGCGTCAGTGGCAGCGCCATGACCTTCGCCGATGGATTCACGATCTCCCGGCTCGGCTCAACATCACGAACTGATGAGCGTGAGCGCGAGATGGCTTCAACCACGCCAACAGTCTTCGACAACTCAGCCGCGATGACAGCACGGCCAGTGTTGACGATACCGCGCGCGAGAACTTTCTCTTTCAAGAACTCTTTGTAGTCTACTGTGCCAATCAAAATCTTTTTGATCTCAAGTGGGCTCAGCGCTGGGTTCATGTCTTTGATCTGAGCGGCGACGTTCGCCACGAACGGAGCCGCTTGAGATGTTCCAGAAACCTGCAGCATGCGGTTGCGTGGGATCTCAGAGTCGATCAACATGCCCGGAGCAGCTACGTCTACCATCTTGATGCCGTAGTTCGAGAAGCCGGCCAAGAACTGCACATCGTAAGTTGCTGCCACGCTAATGACGTTGTCCGCTTTGATGTTGGTTGGGCTGGTTGGGTACTTATCGTTATCAGAGCCATCGTTACCCGCAGCGAACACGAACAAGGTGTTCGGAGCGGCCTTCATCATGCGCTGACCTTCGCTAATGAGCGAGTTCATGAAGTGCATAGTCACTTCTTCGAGCTCTTCTGGTTTTGCGTCACGGAAGAAGAGGATTTTGAAAGCTGCACCTGTGATAATTTTCGCTTGGTTGTAACCTGTACCGAATGAACCGTTGGCGACGTCAGCTTTCTGATCGCCAGCGTAACGAGCGATCTCTTCTAAAAGAATCATCTGCTGTTGAGCGAGAGCACCCAAGGTTGATTTCAACAACTGCATGCGCACGTCTTCCGTCATGCTCTTGTTCGAAACTTCCATCTCGAGACCGTAGAGGAAAGGCTTCACTTCGGTAGGAATGAGCTTCAAACCCATCGCTTCGTTCGCAGAGCCGCGAACCGAGATACCTGCGACGTGGGTGCCGTGGACGAAGTTACCGAACTTCTGCAAGTTCGCCATGATGTCTTTATCTTGGCGAGCAGCGGCTACCCATGCGCGATCCGCATCAGTGGCCTGGCCAAGAAGCTGGCGGCCTTGAATTTCAAAAAATTTGAAAGCGTCGGCAGTGTAGGTATTCACGTATTTGTAGTCGATGAGCTTGTTGCTGGTTTCAGCGAAGTTCCAACCGTGGATGTCGTCTGGGTAACCATTGCCGTCGTTATCACGAGCATCAGCGATCTCTTTTGGGTTGCTCCAGATGCGGCCAGCGAGACCGGTATGTTCTGTATCGAGTCCAGAGTCGATCACCGCAATCGTTGCGGCTTGTGCTGTAAAAGAGCAGGCGAGAAGCGCCAGGGCGATTTTTTTCATAAAACTCTCCTTGTTTTGAACTGCTAATAGTCTAAACGAAAAGGCCCCTCCGGAGAGGGGCCCAAACGTAACTGATATCATTTGTTAGATTCGCACTACTGGTTCATTAATTCTTTGATGTTGGTGATATACGTCACGTCTTCCCCACGGCAGCCATTCTCAGGGCAAATGTTCGATGCACGGCATCCACGTGAATCGCTGATGTAGTCTGTTTCGCCACGAACCAAAATTCCTTCAACCACACCCGTCGTCGCATTAAAGACAGCTGAGCCTGAGTTGCCACCGTAGGTGTCGAGGTTCGCCGTGAAGAACTTGCCTTTCAAAGCGCGCACTTTAGCGCCGTCAGTGATTTTGGTTGGAAGGCCTGTAGGATGGCCAATCACGAGGATCTCGTCGCCCGTATTGATCTTGCCGGTTTTGCGGAAAGTGAGTGGTGCGCGGTCAGTCACAACACGATCAAGCTCGATATAGGCGTAGTCGTCTTGAGACAATGTCTCGAGTGAACGACTGATGATGCGTTTGCATGAGTAAACGCTATCGCTAGCGACGGTCACACCGCTTTGAGCGGCATCATCGACTTTGTAATCAAAAACCCATTTGTTGGCCGAGCAGTCGAAATCAGTCTTAATGCAGTGGCCGGCGGTGACGAGATACTTGTCCCCTACCAAGAAGCCCGAGCACATCGCCGCGGTGATCTGGTGACTGAAGCGCTCATCAGCGCAAAAGCCGCGAGAAACCATCGTAGGGCCTGAAATCGTGGTCTGGTCCGCTTGGGTGCGCATGCTTGTGTTAGGAATCATGGCGGCGGTTGAACGAGACAGCGTCACGTAGGCTTCGTTCGGTGATTCAAAAACGTCGAGACGGTTGTCGTCGCCGTAGATGACTTTGATCTGTTTATCAGACGCTACTGCAGTCATTGCAAAAGCCAAAACTGCCAAAGCGAGAAGAGAAAATTTAATGAGAGGGAAATCCTTTTCCTTAAGGGAGTGGAGCAAGGATTAAAGTTTGGCTTTTTAGTCAGAGATTCGACAACTAAAAGTTTCTTACAGGAATTTCACTATTTTCATGTCGCGCGATCGTAGGGGCGGCCATGACTCTCCACAGGACGCCATTGGGATTCTTAAAAATCGCCTGATTCGTCTCAAAACTCGCAGTGCATTTTTCATTGTAACGAAAAGTAAAAAATTCCCAACGCGCTGGCAAATCAGTGAAACTCTCGAATGAAAGCGCGAGTTGAAACGTCGTTGGCACACTCTCCCCACGCAACACATGCATGTGGATATTGCCAAATTGCACACTGAATAAACCTGTTGTGGATGTCTTAATATCGAGCTGCAGAACTTCGCTGAGGAAATTTTCTAAATCTTCAGGATTTTCCGTGCGGTACTCAAAGCTTAGGAGTTCGACGTCCATTCATCCCGCAATTGCTGCCAGTTCCCTAAAGCGTGCGCTAAAAGCGGCGCATGGGTCCTTATGATAATTGTATGCGGGTGTGTGAGCTTGTCGAGAGCAGAGTTTAACCACAAAAGAGAAAGGCCATCCAAAGCGCCCTGTTCGCTGGTCTCAGCAGGAAACCGCAAAAACGACTTACGCGAAATGCCCCACATCCAAACGGGGCACGCTAGCTCATCCATCAGCGCCGGCAGCTGCTGGAGCAAAATGTGATTCTGCTCGCGGGTTTTGCCAAAACCAAAACAAGGATCGGCGATTAAGCGAGAAAAGAGATCGTGCTGCAAGAAAGTTTCAAAAGACTCTAGGAAGAACTTGCGGGCGGCCGGCACAATGGGCCCGGGTGTGGCAAACGTCATATGCTGACTGGTCTCACTGCGCGTAGGCACAGGATTGAAACACAGCACGTATTTTAGGCCGGGGTATTTTTGCAGCAACTTAATGACGGACGGCTCGATTTTTCCGGACACATCATTCCAAACCGTGGACACATCAGTCGGGACTTGGGCCAACAGCCAATCCACTGTTTCCAGTTGATAACTATCCACACTCAATACTAAAGAGCGCGGCCAGTTTTTGAGCTGTGGGATGAGGGTCTGTTCAAGGCGTTGGCGTTCTTCAAGGTGAGTGATGGCCGAATTTTTCGGCGCGGTGGATTCGGCACCAACGTCAAGCCCATCGAGATGCTTCCACTCATGCAAGCGGCGCTGGAAACTCTCAGCGGTGGTGATGTCTCCCCCGTCGCTAAAAGAATTGGGGGTGGCATTCACCACCCCCCAGATATGAATTCGTTGATTGCGGTACGGAAAGCTCACGCGGGTGCGACTTTACCTCCGATGAGGGGCGAGCTCATCGTTTCAGTCGGCACGGCTTTCTTCGAGATGATCGGCTGACCGATGTCTTCACCAGCGATGATGCGCTTGATTTGATCTGCATCCAAGGTTTCCCAGATGATCAAAGCTTCAGCGACGCGTTTCAAATCATCAGAGCGCTCTTGCAAGATGCTCTTAGCGCGCTCGTAGTTTGATTGCACAAAGTTGGCGATCTCAGAGTCGATCTTCTTCGCGGTCTCGTCTGAGAAACTGCCGCCTTCAGAACCACCGTAGATGTTGGTTTGTGTCTTCCCGGCGAAATTAATCGGGCCGAGTTTTGACATACCCCAGTTGCACACCATGTTGCGTGCAAGATCTGTGGCGCGCTCGATGTCGTTCGATGCACCGTTAGTGGTTTCTTGGAAAATCACTTCTTCAGCGCAACGGCCGCCCATCAAGAAAGAAATCCAGTTTTCAGCTTTCTCTTTGGTGAGATTCAACATGTCTTCATTCGGCAAAGTTTGAGTCACACCCAAAGCTTGGCCACGCGGAATGATCGACACTTTATGAATAGGATCCGTCTGTGGAAGGTTCATACCCACCAAAGTATGGCCCGCTTCGTGGTAGGCCGTGATGCGCTTCTCTTTATCAGAGATCATCATCGACTTACGAGCAACACCCATCAGAACTTTGTCTTTGGCGTTTTCGAAATCCACTGACATGAGGAATTTCTTCCCGTCACGAGCGGCCAAAAGGGCGGCTTCGTTCACCAAGTTGGCGAGATCAGCACCGGTGAACCCGGGAGTTCCCTTCGCGATGACTTCCAAATCAATGTTTGGCTCAAGCGGAGTTTTCTTAGTGTGTACTTTGAGAATCTGCAAGCGACCGCGTACGTCCGGACGACCGACAGTCACTCGACGGTCGAAACGACCTGGACGCAAGAGTGCTGGATCAAGTACATCAATACGGTTAGTAGCTGCCATGATGATCACGCCATCATTGCCTTCGAAACCGTCCATCTCAACCAACAACTGGTTCAAGGTTTGTTCGCGCTCATCATGTCCACCGCCCATGCCGGCACCACGGTGACGACCGACGGCATCGATCTCATCGATGAAGATGATACATGGAGCGTGTTTTTTACCTTGCTCGAACAAATCGCGAACGCGGCTCGCGCCGACACCCACGAACATTTCAACGAAGTCTGAACCTGAAATGGAGAAGAATGGCACACCGGCTTCGCCAGCGACAGCGCGCGCGAGCAAAGTTTTACCGGTACCTGGAGGACCGACGAGCAAACAGCCCTTGGGAATTTTACCGCCAAGCACGGTGTATTTTTTTGGATCTTTCAAGAAGTCGACGATCTCAACCAATTCTTCTTTAGCTTCTTCCACACCAGCGACATCATTGAACGTCACTTTCTTGTCGTTCTCAGTCAGCATTTTCGTGCGCGCTTTACCAAAGCTCATGGCCTTGCCGCCGCCTGATTGCAACTGACGAAGGAAGAAGTAGAACACACCAAAGAGGATGATCATCGGGAACCAGTTCAGCAAGAGTGAACTCATGAAGCCCGGTTTCTCTTCACGCTTGTAGTTCGGGATGATGCCGTTGGTGCGCAAAATGTTGAACGTCTCAGCACCGGTATTACCCGTAAGCTCGAAGTACGTGCCGTTTTCGTAGCCTTCTTTGAAGCGGCCTTGAATGGTGTATTCACCTTGCAGGCTGACTTCTTGAATATTTTTATTCTCTACCGCTTGAATGAACTGCGAGTAGGTAATGTTGCGGGCAGGTTTTTGACCTTGTTCGATAGTCTTCATGATGAAGGCCATGAGCAGGATCACAACGACCCAGAGAAGAAGTGTTTTTTGTTGGCGTTTCATAGGCGGGGCCTTTTGTGGCAAATAAGAGTGACGGGGATCCTTCCCCGAAAAAACTGTCCTCTTATTTTAGACCTGCAGACGCCCTCGCCGCAAGAGCGAAGCTTAGTGAGAAGTTGGCCAAAGCGGTTGCAACCACAAGACTTGTTGAGGGTCCGTCCAGCGTTGCAGCAGTTTTTGTGCATGAATCACCGCGACTGCGCGCTGCCCTGTGAGACTGGGATAGAGCGGATCTTTGCCACTGGCGACCAGCACATTCCGATGCTTTTGCTCGGGATCAAAGCCCACCCAAAACGGTGCGTGCTGTAAAAGGCCGCGCTCCAGGCTTTCATCAATGAGTGTTTCAAACTGATGGCGCGTCCATGCAGTGGGCGCTGTTTGAGAGGGCAAAACATCGCGTGCTTGAAAATTTTCTTTCATCACCAGTAGCCATTCACCATAACTTACGGCGCGCACACCACCGGAAAGATCGAAGGGCCCTTTCTTACCTGCGGCATGGGCACGCAGCACTTTGGGAATTTCGCGAGTCAGTGTCCCGCGCGTTGTGACACTCAGAGTCTTCACGGCGTCGACCAAGGCACTCTCGGTGACCACTCCACTCAATAAGATCGCTTCATCGCTTTGGTGACGGTGTGTCAGAGACTTTTTTTTTAAGGCCACCCCCAACTCCTCAGCTAAGCGCTGTGAGCGGCGGGCGTAGTGCTTCAAAAACTGCGGGTGTGAAGTCTTGAGCGTGGGATGAATTTTTTGACGGAAAAGCGCACGGGCATAGTCCGGCGTGAGATTGGTGGGGTCTTCCAGCCAGGCGAGCTTGCGAGCGATGGACTCTTTCACAATCTGCGCCCGAGAGACGCACAAGAAAGGACGCAAAATACGGCCATTTTTGAGCGGAATTCCCAAGGAAGATGTGACTTCACTCGAACGTGCTTGCTGCAACTGTGACCATTCCCATGAGTCGTCGAGATGATGGCCGAGCCACAACTCTTCGTTGGGTTGAAGGGCCGCTGTCAGCAGCCCTAATCTTGCCTCACGCAAAACTTCTTCCGCATTGGCGGAGGGAATGTCGCCGGTGCGATGAAGCGTAGTGAATGAAAGTTCCAAACGCAAAGCGGCCGCTTCCGCCAAAGCTAATTCTTCACTCTGACCGATGCGGGTATGATGATGAACACCGATGGCGCGCACTTCAGAAATATCGCCCTGTTCAAGGGACCAAACGGCGAACTCCATCAAGAGTCGAGAATCCACGCCGCCGGAAACACCCACCACCACCGCGCGGGGTTTACCGCCAGTATGAGAGCGCCAAAAGCTTTGAACATGACGAAAGAAGCGAGAAGATGAAATGGCCATGCCGCAAGATAGCCAATAAACCACGAGTTGTCCCGTAATCCCTGAGACTTGGCGTTGACAGGCCCCCGGGTGCCCGTTAAGATGCCCCTCAAGATTTGTGGCAGTGTAGCTCAGATGGTTAGAGCGTAGCATTCATAACGCTAAGGTCGGCAGTTCGATCCTGCCCACTGCTACCACTTATCTCCTTACTTTAAATTTTATTTAACAAGATTAAAGTTTTCCCCCGCCAACTCTAGGAGCAAGATAGTTGCATCCAAGGAGTTCGAAATGAACCGTATTTTGGTCGTTGAAGATGAAAAGAAGATGTCCGGCTTTATTCAGCAAGGACTTCTCGAACAAGGCTACCTCGTCGATGTTGCCGACCACCCCCGCCAGGCACAAGAACTCGTCCACAATGTCTCATATGATCTGCTCGTTCTCGACGTCATGCTCCCCGAAATCGATGGCCTCGAGCTCTCTCGCCGAGTGCGTGAGAACGGCTACAACGGATTGGTGCTGATGCTGACCGCTTTGAACACCACCCGCGATAAAGTGGCCGGTCTCGATGCCGGTGCCGATGACTACCTCACTAAGCCGTTTGACTTTAATGAGTTGCTCGCACGTGTTCGTGCCCTTTTACGTCGTCGCGGCGAGGCCACTACCACGCTCACCAATGGCGACATGGTGATGGATCTCATCAAGCGCTCTGTGAGCCGTGAAGGCAAGCTGGTGGATCTCACCTCGAAAGAGTTCAGCTTGCTGGAGCTCTTCATGCGCAACGTAGATAAGGTTCTCGATCGCAATATGATTGCGAAACAAGTCTGGGGAACTGAGTTCGATCCCGACTCCAACGTGATTGATGTTTACGTGAACCACTTGCGCAAAAAAATGGACCACGCCTTCTCACGCAAACTTTTACGGACTATCGTGGGCCATGGCTACATTCTTTCAAAGAACCAGTAAGTTCACTCACGGAATACGCTTTCGCCTCTCGATGGTGTATTCCGCTCTCTTCGGCGTCTGCCTCATCTTGCTTTCACTCTTCGTCACCGGTGAATACCTTGAGTTCGCGCGCGATGAACACGATCAGTTCCTGCGCAACTTCGCCATCGACCTTTCGCAGTTTGTGAACCAAGACCAGCGAAGCGAAGCCATCTCGCTGGATGTACCTCTTTCGGAAGAAATTAAGTATTTCCCGTTCGTGATTCAAAATACCGTTGTGACCTTGCGGCGCCTTGACGGCTCTGTGCTCTACACCAACCGAACAGATATCCAGGTGCCCTACGACCTCTCCATGAACCTCGAAAAAGATTACTCCCACGTTCACGTGGATTTTCTGCAGACGAATGGAACAAAAATGCGTGGGGTGAATATTCGAATTCCCCATCGGAGCTCTCCGTTTATCATTCAAGTCGCCAGCACCATCGAAAACCTCACCACGCAGCAAGACCGCCATCTGTTTTTTTTGCTGCTGATTATTCCTCTCTCAATTCTCATCACGGCCTTCACGTCCACGCTGGTCGCGGGCAAGGCGCTCGATCCGATCCGCGCCACCATCACACGCATGGAAGAGTTGCTGCAGACCGAGTCCTACCGGCCACTGCCAGTTCCCGACACCCATGATGAGATCGCCGACCTTACGCGAACCTATAACAACATGCTAGCGCGAGTGAAAAAGACGCTCGAGGCGCAAGATCAATTCGTCGCTCATGCGTCTCACCAGCTCAACACGCCGCTGGCGATCATGCGTGGAGAACTGGAAGTCCTACTTTCAAAGCCCCGCTCCCCTGAAGAAACCCAACGTTTTCATGAAAGTCTCGCCCAAGAACTTGCTCGCATGGGTCAGCTGGTGCGCGATATGCTGCTGGTGTCTCGCGTGGAGGCCGGTAAAGCGCACTTCCGGTTTGTGCCCGTGCGCTTAGATGAAGTGGTCACGGAAACGGTCGCCCGCTTGGCGCTGAGAGCGAAAGAGAAAAACATCGCGCTCAAGCTCGATCTAGCAGACGAGGTTCTCGACATCACCGGCGAGCGACAGCTGCTCACGTGTTTGTGCGAGAACATCGTTGAAAACGCCATTAAGTACTCGCCGCCACACTCTGATGTGCATGTGAGTCTCTTGCAAGTGGCCGACGGAGTACTGCTTGAAGTCAGTGATCAAGGTCCGGGTGTGCCGTTTGAGGTGCGCCAACGTCTGCAGCGCTCGGAAAGATTTTTTCGAGGTGAGCATACCGCGAATATCAGTGGCTCAGGATTGGGATTGTATCTGGTTTCAAGAATCGCTGAGTATCATGGCAGTAAGTTAGAAATTTTGGACAGAGCGCCCCAAGACGGAGCGCTCTTTAAAGTGACTTTTCCTCAGAACCCTAAAGCTTGACGAGTCGCTTTCCGGTGCTTGCTCTTGTACGACTTGAGCGCCCAGTTGAAAGTGGCCGGACGCCAGTCTGTTGCAGGCTCCATAGGCGTTTTGTATTTCATGCCTTTATCTTCGTAGAAACCAATTTCAAGCGGCATGTAAACAGACTTCGGCGCCGTCGTGAAGTAGCACTGGTGCTTAGCGTTCTCAACGTTACGGTAGACGTTTGTTGAGTTGCGATCAATCACGTAATCCTGTGGTTCGTTCAATTCCTGGCAGATCTCAGGATTCTTCATCAAAGACCCTGTCCACTCTTGCAACGGCATCGCTTTATTTGTGAAGGTCGCATCCATCACCCACAACTCGCCATTCACACGCACCGCTGGAGCCACGTGGAACCACCAGGTGAATGGACGGTTAAGTATGCCGCCCGTCACGACGTGTTTCATCTGGAACTTATAAGTGAAGAACAAGTAGACCTTTTCCATGGTGATTTGGTGAATGCGTTCTGCGTGCAAGGCCCACATGTGGGCGCGCTCGAAGCATTCGGACTTTTCTTCCATTTTTGCGTTCTCATTTTTGAGGTCGCTAAACAGCATCTGCGCCTCTTCCTCAGAGATATCCAGAGAAGAGCTTGGGTACAGCTGGGCCCATGCGGGCAGCGTTAGAGCAAGAAAGCTTAAAGCGATCAAAAGACGCACGGGTAACTCCTTGATTGATTCACCGCAAAATATCATAAACAGGCCTTTATTACGGTGCGTGGGTCTTTTTTACATATGTCGAAATTTTCGACAACATTGTAAGATCTTGTAAGAAATCCGTTGACTAACCCCTCGGAAATTCACTAAACATTCACACTCCAGATAGGCGCGCCTCTTGCTAGGTAAGGGCAATCCCAAAGTGTGTGAACCGAAGCCCGTGGCTTTGAAAGAATTACATGTTTGGGAGTTGATTTACGCTACGCACAACTTAACAGGCTAGAATTTCAGAAATTCGTTCATACAAAGAGGTTCAACGTGTCTAAAGCTAAAAACCAACGTCGTCTGAGCTATGACCCTAACTTGGGCTTTATCGGCCAAGTAAAGGTAGATGTCTCTAACTACATTTTTAGTTCTCACCGTAAGCGCAGCTCCTATGCGCACACTCGTCTCTTGGTTAGAGACTTGTTGAATCGCGATATCAATGACCATCACTCAGAGTCGCAGAAACTCACGAAGTTTATTCGTAAGCGCGATCTTACGTTCCAAAAATCTACGAAAGACGGCTCATACCGTATCTTTACTGTTCCGTGCACAACCACTGTGGTGCCGTTGCAGAAGACTATGTTCAACAACATCGAGCGCGCCGCCCAGACTTTGATCGTATCTTTGCGTGCGGTGATCCAGGACATCTACGGCTCGAAGTCTGTGAAAGACTCGGCGTTTGTTAAGTCACTTCCAAAAGACGTGCGTGCGATCTTCATCGACGCCGTTGAATCATCTCCGAACTACTTCGCCCAACTTCACCACCCGAACATGAAGAAATACCCTTTCTTCGATAACGTCGGTTTGGACTTGGTTTTGGTGGAAGACTACATCAATGAGTCAGGAAACTTCGAGAAACTCTTGAAGACCGGCAAGATTGATGAGCTTCCATTGCCGTTTCGTATCCTCGAGCTAAATGCTGGTTCTCCCTCTGGAGCATCAAATAACATGAACGTGCTGGAAGGTCTCTACGAGCAATCACCAGCGACACTTGAAGGTCTTGGCAAACTTATGCCGAACGATCATTTCAAGGTTCTTGCAGAAACCTACAAGACTTTGGGCGAAGACTGGACCGGCATTAAAGACGGCATTCAAGTGATTTTGCCACCGGGCGGTTTGAACGGTGCGGCCCCAGAAATTCACAACCTCGCGGCTTACTCGGGCATGGTCTACGCTGACCCGGTCCAGTTGTTCTGCGATGACAAGGGCCACATCCGCCTTCGTACCATCAACGGCTCTAACCCCATCGTGACCGCGATCTACTCTCGTATCAATGCTGACTCAGCCTTGTTTGATCCTGATAAAGGCCTCATCCTTCGCGATGCAGACTCAGGCGAGCCGATCTACTTGCGCGACTCATTGAAGCTCGGAAAAGACGGTAAAGCACCCTTGGTGCTTGATGTAGACGGCAACCCGATTCCATTACAGTCTGACTACGCGATTCCTAATCTCTTGAACGCCATCATCGAACGCCGCATTTACATGGGCGGCTTGAACCGTATCCTCGATAACAAGATCATCCTCGCTGCTTTGACTACCTACGCTCCGAAGTTCTTCGAGAAGCGCTTGCGTGAGTTGGGCCTTGAGCCGGCCGGTGCTCGCATCACTCCTCCAGAAACGTTGCCATCATGTGCAGCTTCAGTGGCGATCATTGAGCAGAATCCGGAAGAATGGGTGATCAAAGCTCCGAACTTGTCGGGCGGTACTGGTGTTTACATCATGAAGACCATGCCGAAAGAGAAGAAAGAAGAAGTTCTTGAGATGGCACGCAAGGCCCCTCAGAGTTTCGCTTACCAAAAATTGGTGAAGATCGCTCGTATCCCCGTCACAACTCAAAACGGTAAAGAAGGCACGCGTTTCGCTAACCTCGCAGCTGATATCCGCTTGTGGGTATTCTACGGCGGCGGCGCTAAAGCACTCCCGAAAATGACCCACAACGCTCTCGTACGTTACGCTCCTCAGGAGCGCGGCCCGATGAGCTCGATCGTGAACACATCGAAAGGCGGCGGCTACGCTCCTTTCGTGGTTGTTGATGACATGAACCACCCAGAATCAGTAACCGCAGCTGAGTTGGTACGCCCGAAGTACCCTGCTCCTTTGATGACTCACTTGCCGATGTTCGTTGCTGCTCAGTTGATCCAAGTGTCTCGCTTGGCGCTTGAGATCCGCAAACAACTCGTGACAGGTACAGCTGATAGCTACGAGCTCTTGGGCATTACGCTTTCTTTGAAACTTCAGTGCCGCGAGATCATGAGCTTCCTCAACCCACGTGCGATTGAGCCGGTTTATAAATTGATCGACACTTTGGAAGCGAAACAAGCGAAGAAAGAAATCGCGGCTTACTTCCAACTCGTACACGGTAACCACATCAAGATGGTTTCAGTTCTTCAGCGCTTGGAAGCTTCTAACAAGTTGCCAAAAGGCTTCCGCGACGCTCTTGATCAGTTGAATATCCTAAATGACGACATCGTGTCTCAGCACTACTCAGACGAACACCGCAAAGCCGATAAGAAAGCTTTAAAAGTTGTCCGTGAGATGCTCATGAGTAAGATCGGTACTCAGAAGAAATCAGTGTCTGACGCTAAACTCGTGATGGCACTTTTAGTTTCAAGCATCAACGCGCGCTTCCCCCACGAATCTTTGGGCGGCAAGACGGCTGCCAACATGTTGAAGATGATCGAAGGCTTCATGCAGATCGTCCGTGAGCGCTTGCAGAACTCTGAGAAGGCCATCGAGTTCGCTAAACTCTTTAACCTTGATACCTCTCATCCTGAGCTCGCTTTCGAGACTTTCGGTTTGAAAGATTCTGTCAGCACACAAATGTTGACCGCTTCTCAACGCGAATTCGCCACCGGCGAATTGTTGACGGAGACTGAGTTCGTTTCAACGGACTTGAAAGCAGCACGCGCCGCTTGGTTGCCGGTGATGGCAGAAGCCAACGCCATCAAAGACTTGAAAGAGCGCCAGAAGTTCTTAAACCGCAAGCGCACAGCTCACTTCAAGAGCTTCCCGATGCTTGCTCGTTACCAAGAATTGATGGAGCGTCCATCGGCGAGCCTCGAAGAATTGATCGAGCTTATGCCGGTCATGCCTTACGCTCACTACAACTTGGATCAGTTCGCTAAAAAACAAGGTCTCTCCATCGAGGCGATGTTCGCTAACACCCTCACGCCGAACAAAATTTCAATCTTGAGCAGCAAAGAGATTCGTGACAATCACTTGTCAGCGAAAGAGCACGCGGGCGAATGTTTCGCGAAGAAACGCAAGTCACACGGTCTCTTCTCAGACTCAGATATCTTCATCTGGATCCGTAAAGAGCTCGATCCTTTGACTCAGATCTACACTGCCGGCCACGAGGTGATCCACTATCACCAGATCGAAGAAACCACCCGTATGGAGGCCAACGCGCTTTCAAACGGTGCCATCGCGCAGGCCTACTTCTTGAACTTCTACGGTAACTTCCTCGGCATCTCGAATGCCTCGTTGGAAGGTTTGTCGCTTGATATCGCAGTAGAACGCCAGCCGCTCTACGGTCTTGCTGACCGCATGGTTCCTCACTTCTTCTCTGGAGTTGTGACCGAAGTGCGCCAGTCGATCAATACGAGCCGCGAAGCTCACGACAAGATGCTCGAGAAGTACGGTTCTTTGTTTGGCTACATGATGCCGAACTCGAGCCAAGTCCGTGTTAAAGCTTTGCAAGAAATCTTGCCAGCTCTTGAGAACGCTAAAAACATCCGCTTCGCGAAAGAGCTTGGTCTCGATGTGCGTTGGGATGAGATTCGCTCAGCCCTTCCTTCAGCGAACAACGCTCAAGTGAAGGCCGCGACTGCAAAAATTGAGCGCGCGATCAAGACAGCTGCAGTGGATTACGAAGCGTTGATCGCCATCGGTAATCACCAGTTCTACGGTGTGGCCTTCGGTTACAAGATCCCAGCTAAAGAAACACTGAAACTTCGTCCGATCTTAGGCGTGGTTTCTTTAGGTAATAGTTACAACCAGACTCAGCAGCAACAGCAATAAGGGTACTCTAAGTCTTATGGAAACAACTATCGACCAAGCTCCTGCTGTCTCAGAGGGACTCAAATTCCTCTTGGGCCAAAGTCACACAGCGCTCTTCGCTCTGCTCGAAGAGGTGATCGCTGATGGCGGCGTCGCGCGCGTAGGAGTCAAAGAGAACGTGAAAGTTATGCGTGCCGAAGGGCACGCTGCTGGTTTCCAATATTCTTCTGAAGGCTGGATCCAAGGTCACTTGCTTTTGTCACTGCTCCCGAAGGGTGGCTTTGTTCTTCACACAGCTTTGGCCAAAGACGGCTTCATCGCTGAGAAATGGGATCTCTACGACGACAAAGGCGAACTCACTCAGACTCGTTTCGACGCGCC
>JAKFUR010000055.1 GCA_021732585.1 Bacteriovoracaceae bacterium | reverse complement strand
GATGCTGCCGAAGAACTAGTTCGTGCTAAAATTCTCGCCATCCAACAGGCCATCGAAAAAAATCCTCCCCATGGTCGAAGCTGGGAGAATCTCCCGCAAGACGACTTCGCTGTGGACGTGGATGGATGGGTCGATGCAAATCTCGAATCCGCTGGTCTTCTGATCTCTGATAAAGACATCTTGATGGTGGGTCAGCATTTTTACAAATACAACGATCCCTATTTACGCTACCTCGGTTTCACGCTCATGTATCGCAGCGGCCCTGATAAAGATTGGCAGGTCAGCCTACTGTGGCTGCTGGCAGAGCACCCTCACTTCGGTGATTATCATATTGAAGACGAGGCGAGCGCAGCACACGAGCGACTCGTGCGCCAGAAACTCATTGTGGAGCTCACCGATCGTTACGGATATAAGATCGTCTCAGATCTCAAGTACAATTCAACGGAAGAAGAGCGAGTCGAGATGAAATCACGATTTGAGAATCCCAAGAAGACGAGTCTTGGTCTGCTGAAGATCGAAGCTCTTTGGGAAAGTCTCGACTAAAGTCGTGGTCGATAGATCGCCGAGTTTTTCTCATTCTCGCGCACTTCCACCAACGTGACCCAGGCGCGGCCTTGCGTCGAGTTGCGCACCATCTTGTCGACTTGCTGATACACCCACTCCGCTGTGCCTTCCATACTTGGATTAGGCAGAATGCGCAGCTGAATGATGCCGCGGCTATCGAGCTGGCGCCAGGTGCCCAATTCCGGGTCATCAGAAGCCGTCAGAAAGGTGTGATCAAAGGTATGCTCAAGGAGTTGCTTCACATCTTTAAGCCCACCGAAATCCACCACCCAGCCTTCTACCGTGCGCTCGTTACAAGCAAACTCAAAATAAAACTCGCGAGAATAACCATGCACAAAACGGCAGTGAGATTCCGCGCGCCATTGGCGATGCGTACACGGAAAGCCGCTGAACTTTTTGGTCGAGGTGTAGAGATTGGCGTCGCTCATCGTTGTCCCTTCATTGCGCACCAGTTGATCTGTTGCTTTTTTTTGCCTTCGTAGGCCACCGCTAGGCGATTCTTAATCAAGATGTCTTTAAGGCTTTTACCGTCGTAAACCACGTCTGCCAAGAGGCGGCCATACTTGTCCAAGCGATCCTTAAACCTCACCACCAAATCAATGCGCTTGGCGTGCTTCAACTCGGCCTCCACTAGCCCGCGGGCCGCCCGTCCCCACTCTTTCTCGCAGGGGGCCTTGCCCTTCATTTCTGGGGTATCGATGCCGCGCACGCGCACTTTGATATTGTTGCCAAAAAATGGATGCACGCCGGGGATATCCATGGTGAGCGTGTCGCCGTCGTAGTTTTTGATGAACTTCACACAATTAAAGCGATCACTGCCGTGTGGGCATTCAGCGGCATACAAGAGTGAACTCAGGAGCAAAATTAACATGAGAGATCCTTCAATTCGCGCCACTGCTCTTTTTTAAAGCGGCGCTCGCGGTGTTCACGCAGGTATCGAATCGCCAGCGCTTCAAGAGCTTTGTCCTGGCGTTTTTGAATAGCACTCTCAGGATTCTCCATGACCACTTCCGGTGGGCGTTTATCATGCCCCCAGCCCATCAGCTGGCCTTGGCGCACGAGCACATAAGACCACTCGTCGTTTTCTCGGCCTGGGCCCCAGAGCAATAAATTCTCGCAAGGGAATTGAGCCTCGCGCACCAGCTCATCAACCACACGATTGTATTCAAGGATTTCTTGTTTTGTTTTGCCGCCTTCGCGCCAGGCGAATTTTTCTTGCGGAAGTTTTTTCTTCAAGGCGCGCAGATGGCGTTCGGCTTCATCCCGTTCGGCGAAATACCACAACCCACTTTTGCGATCATAAGGCTTCAAGAGGAAAAATTTCTCGCCGGTCTTATCTACGTCGAGCGTGATTATCCATTGCCAATTCATGGGTGCAAAACGCGCGCGCTTAAACAGTGCAATCAATTCAGAGCCGGTGACATCAAATTGCAAGCTCTCCGTGCGCTCGAGCAACTCGCGGGCCTCGGGACGTACTTGTAAAATCCGCTCAGCACCGGCGAGGAGATCTTCCATCGCCTCGATGTGAAAAGCGGTACCGTTTGCGTCTTTCAAATACAACACACCCGCATGGCGCGGGAGATTTTTCATCAGTGGTTTGTGATGGGGCAGGTAGCGCGGAATCTGATGGGCGCGCGGAGTGCTCGCTAATTCTTTGAGTTCTTGAAACAGCTTCAGCGCTGCCTGGGCATCCGGCAGAGCGCGGTGGCGATTGATGGTTTTAATATTAAAAAAGCGGCACAGCTCATCCAGATTATAACTCTTGAGCCCAGGGATAAGTTCTTGTGCAAGCTTGAGTGTGCAGAGAGTTTTGCATTTAAGCGGCTTGCCCATTTGCGTGAAGGACTTCTCCAGCATTTCCCAATCAAAGGCGACGTTGTGAGACACAAACACCGCACCATCCAGGCGCATGGCCACACGGTCAGCGATGTCATAAAACTTCGGGGCATTTTCTAGCTGGCGCGCAGAAATTTCCGTCAGCAGCAAAGTCTCTTTAGGGATGCCAGTCAGTGGATTGATCAGCGTTTCAAAAACGTCGGTGATGCGCCCGTTCTCGAAAGTAATGAGCGCCAACTCGATCATTTGCCGGTCCGGTCCCAGTCCCGTGGCCTCAATGTCTGCAATGACGTAACGCATACGTTTGATCGTACATTGACCCCCTCGCGAGGGACAAGGTATTTTAGGTTGTGATTAAGTTAGACCCCTCTTGGAAAGCCGTCTTAGAAGACCAATTTGCGCTGCCTCATATGGTGGAACTCAAGGCCTTTCTCAAAGCTGAAGCGGATGCGGGCAAAAAAATCTATCCCGCCGCTAAAGATATTTTCACCGCACTGAATGCCTGCCCATTTGACCAAGTGAAAGTGGTGATCCTCGGACAAGACCCCTATCACGGGCCAGGCCAAGCGCACGGACTATGCTTCTCTGTGCAAAAAGGTGTCGCGATTCCGCCGTCACTGATGAATATCTACAAAGAACTGGCTACAGATGTTGGTGTTCAGAACCCGAGCCACGGACATTTGATTTCTTGGGCGAAGCAAGGTGTTTTACTGCTGAATAATGTGCTCACGGTGGAAGATGGTAAGGCAGGTAGTCATCATGGCCGTGGTTGGGAATTATTTACGGATCGTATTGTGGAAGTGTTAAACGAGAAGAAAAAAAATCTCGTGTTTATTCTGTGGGGCTCACCGGCGCAGAAGAAAGCGGCTAAAGTGGATGGCAGCAAACACTGCTTGATTAAGAGTGTTCATCCATCGCCTTTGTCTTCTTATCGCGGGTTCTTTGGCTCGAAGCCGTTTTCACAGACGAATGCTTATCTCCAGAAACACAACATAACACCGATCGACTGGAAGCTTTAGTTTTCTTATGATTCACTTCCGCCGGCGGAAGTAAGAGTCAAAAAAGTGCACAGTTGGTGTGATCGTGTAGCCCGGAGAAATCTTTCAAAAGCATGCTCGTTTCCACTAGTGGAAACGAGCCCCCAAGAGAAAGCCGATTTTCAATTTTGAAACAAAGCCTTAACCCATCGGCGAACAAATCTCGACGAGAAAGCCATTCAGATCTCTTACATAAGAAACCGTCTGGCCCCACGGCTTGGTCTTCGGCTGGCTCACAGCTACAGCACCGGCCTTCACCGCACGCTCAAACGCAGCAGGCACATCGCTGGTGACAAATCCAATCTCAAAAGCGGCCGGGGCTTTCGATAAGGCCATTCTTTCATAAGCAAAATCATGAGAAGAAGCTGTCTCGTGATGAACAAACCCTAAGTGAGTTTCACCTGTACTCATCTCACCGTATTGACCACTCTCCGCATGAAAGAAGCCCTTCTCCAAACCAAAAGCAAGCGCATAAAAGTCCATCGCCTTTGGCACATCATCAACGTAAAAAAGTGTATAGCCCAATTTCATAATTTTGCCTTTGTTGCGATAGAGCATTCAAATTTTTTCGAATGCACGGACGTCCCTAGCAGCATATTCAAAATGAAGAGCATAAAAAACCACATCACCGATCTATCAAAAAAATTACGCTTGGCCCAGAAAAGAAAAATCGCCATTACGATCAGTGCCACATGGATGGCGGCGTAGCCCTGCTGCGGAAGACAGCCCGGAATCGCCAGGACAAGTATGCTATGAACCGTCGTCGCGATCATGAACCACACCCAAAAGTTCATCACCACTTTAAGTGTTTCAAGCAGCCGGTAGCCGGACGAATTGAGCGGACGTTTCACGTCTTACTTACGCCCGCAAACTGCTTGTAGAAGCCATAGACAAACCAAATCGAGAGCGCGCACATCAAATGCCAGATGGCATGGCCTTGCAGGTAGTGATTGGTTGGATCACACCACCAGCCATGCACATCCCCATTCCAAATCAAAAAAGCCAAAGCGAGAGTTCCCAGCGCTTTGAACATGCCTGGATAAGACGGACGATGCCCTTTGCGATAAAGCATGTACTCAAGTCCCGCTACGATGAAGACTTGGATGCCGAAGATAAACTCCCCGACTTTGCCTTGGATAATATACAGCAACGCCATGGAGAAAATCAGTGAGGTGAGATAGGCCAAAGAAAACTGCGACGCCTTAATCCAGCCGATGCGAACCAAGTTGAATGAGAACGGAAGAAGAATCAGCATGAACATGCTGGAGAGATCAAAAAACTGCCAAAAGAACGTCATGGAGGCATGGTAAATCCCCGAGGTGATTCCAATCGAGACTGCCGCCAACCCCATCATATGGTACGGCGTCCAGGACTTAAATCCCTCGCGGCAGATGATGAGTAACCCGCAGATCACAAATCCAATATTCGAGAATGTATTGGCGGGCTGACGAATACTGCCGCACAAAAGTTCTTCACAAAATTTCATGGTGGCCGGCTGCCAGTCAGTCCATGGACACATGTTAACTCTCCCAGTTCTTTAAGGTCACAGTTCCGTTTTGAATTTCGACGTAATGACAGCTTAACAACCATGAACCCGGATTCAAATACCGTTTTCCATTCTCCAACTCCACTTCCCCCGGATGGTGGGTGTGTCCGAAGACCACCACATCAAATCCGCGTCGTGAAAGCTCATAGGCCGCTTCTTTGAACTCCGGTGGCTCACCCACGATGCCTGAGCGACGGGCGCGCCAATCGGCGCGACGTTTTTCCAGCCAAATCCATAAGCGATAAAGTTCAGGATGAATTTTGAGCAACCAGCCCGCCGCATGAGTGAGAAACTCATACAGGTTCGGCCATGAGACAAAAAACGGATCGTATAAGTGCCCGTGCTCCACACGCACGCGCAGATCACCAGAGTGGATGTTTAAGAAAGGCGACACTTTCAAGGGCCCCCAGTCTTCGAGGAAATGCTCCAGCGCCATGTCGTGATTACCCACGATGTAATAAATTTGTTTCCCTTGGCGGGTGATGTCCTTGATGGTGCGAATGACATCCGGCATCTCTTCGGCTATCTTGCGCACGGATCCCTGCGCCATCTCTAGCCCATCACCATTAATGCAAATATCAAAACCTTCATTAGCGGCCCACTTGAGAAACCGCAGCGTCTGGCGTGTGGTCTGTGAGAATGGATTTCCCAGATGCAGATCGGAAATGATCACCATCTTAGGAGAGCGAATGGTGGTGATCATCAGCGACCCATCATGGAGTTGAGAACTTCCTGCGCCATCTCGTGGGAGATGTTGCCTTTTTGAATGAGAGTCAGCAGGCGCTCGTTGGAAACTTTGATACGTTGACTGAGTTGCTGGAGCATCTCAAAGGCAAACGTGGGATCACGACGAATTTTTAAAAGGAAGCCACCGGGCTGAAGTACAAGCAGTCGTGTGGCGCCCTTGGCACGTGCTCCGGCAAAACGAGGACCGCCTTGCAGCAGCGCCATGTCGCCGAAGAAGTCACCCTTCTCGAAAGTGGCGAGCAGTATCTCACCTTTAGGTGTTTGCTTGATAATATCGATGGCGCCATCTTGAATGATGTAGAGATCGCGGTTGTGATCGCCCTCTTCAAAAACCCATTGGGTGTCGTTGAAGGAAATAATCTTCTCAAAAGCGAAACGTTTTTCTAATAAACTCATGCTCCCATTCTAGCGCGTGACTAGGAAAAAGGGAGGAAAGCGCCGAGTTGCCTCAGCGCTTCCTGAATGAGTTAGTCAGTTGATTTCGAGGGCCTGCGCGACTGAAGCTGTTACAGCGGCAATACGAACGGCCTGTTGAATCACCAAGTTATCCACTCCGTGTTTTTCTAACACTAAGCGGTGACTCTTCATGCACATCCCGCAGCCATTAAACGCAGACACCGCCAGAGACATCAACTCGAAGTCATCCTTGGGGATGCCTGGAGCCGCGAGGCCTTGCATGCGCAACTTCGCTGGCAACTTCTCCATCGCTGGGTCTTCGTTCAAATGAAGAAAGCGATAGTAAACGTTGTTCATGGCCATCAAAGTCGCAGCCGTTTTTGCGGCGTTACCGTAAGCATCGCCAATAGGCGCCGCGATCTCTTCGGCTGCTTTGATTAAGTCCGCGTTCTTCGTGGCATAGGCCGTGGCGAGAAATACTCCCAAGCGCTTCTCAGCGCTTGAGCCAGGAATTTCTTCCGCGAGCAGGTTACCCACATTCACACGCACATCTTTCGCGTAGTCTTTGATCAGGTCTTTAAGTCCGTCGATATTCATAGTGTGTCCTCGCCTTTTTTCCAGTTACATGGGCAAAGTTCGTCGGTTTGTAAGGCATCCAACACGCGCAAGACTTCAGCTGGGTTGCGGCCGACGTTCATATCGGTGACCATAGCGAAACGAATCACGTTGCCTGGGTCCACGATGAAGGTCGCACGTTGAGCAACGCCTTCGGTGGCATCAGCGATGCCCAAAGCTTGCGTCAGCGAACGATTAATGTCCGACACCATCGGGAAGGGCAGATCCTTCAGATCTTTGTGCGACTGCTTCCAGGCCAAATGCACGAACTCGCTGTCGGTTGAAACTGCCAAAACTTGCGTGTCACGGTCTTTGAAGTCCTTGTTCAGATCGCCGAAACCTTTGATTTCGGTTGGACATACGAAAGTGAAGTCTTTTGGGTAAAAGAAAACCACCAACCACTTTCCTTCATAGGTTTTATTATGAACGTCAGAGAATGCCGTTGTGGCATCAAGACCGCTCACGGCCTTGAGGTTGAAATGCGGGAATTGTTGACCAATAGATAACATAGAGACTCCTTTGTGTTTTGTTGTACTCTCTGAAAGCAGGATCGCTCTTTTCGGCCCAGGAATAAAATCGATAATATTGATTGTGCGATAGAGGTTCTCTATGTCACAAAGGATGGGTCTCAAGCGTTTACCTCACGGAGGTGTCTATGCGCTCATTATTACTCATGATTCTATTGGTGTTTAACGTGGAGGCCAAAGTGAAGACAGAAACCGCAACGCTCGCAGGAGGTTGTTTTTGGGGTGTTGAGGAGCTCATCCGCGCCATCCCTGGCGTGATCTCTACGCAAGTGGGTTACACCGGTGGCACACTTAAAAACGCCGGTTACATCCAAGTGAAGACCGGACAAACCGGTCACGCGGAATCCGTGAAGATTGAATTTGATCCAAGCAAAGTGAAGTACGAAACACTCTTGGAGTGGTTCTTCCGTTTGCACAATCCGACGACCAAAAACCAGCAAGGCAACGACATCGGCTCACAGTATCGCTCGGCGATTTTCTATCATTCGCCTCAGCAGCGAGACGCCGCCGAACGTGTGATCGCTCGGGTGGAAAAAAGTGGTGCTTGGAAAAAACCCGTGGTAACTGAGATCGTCGCCGCCAGTGACTGGTATGATGCGGAAGACTATCACCAAGATTATTTGAAGAAGAATCCAGGTGGCTACACCTGTCACTTCATTCGCGAAGATGTAAAATTCTAAAATTATTTCAGGGGTATGAAGGGAATCTTCTCTTCATGCTCCCATCCCTGCTTAGCGGTATTCGCATCCCAGGCCTGAATTTCTGCGCCCCAGCCTTCGGGTAAATCTTTACGCTCAGGTCTTCCCCAACGGCAAATCACCTCAAAGGTTTTTGCGGGGGCCGCACCACGGTCAATGGTGATTTGAAAAAGTGTGCCAATTTTCGGCAACGGAGCCCCACCTTTAACAAAAAAACCACCACGCCCGTAGCTCAAGTTTTTTTCTTCAATAACTTTTGACGTGGTCAGTTCAAAGCCACGCATCCAGCGCTGAGTTAAGGGCTCAACCAAGCGCTCGCAGAGCTCAAACAAAGAATCGAGATCAAACGGCTTATTCACTACCGCTTCTGCTCCACGGGCCAGGGCTTCCGCCACTGTCACGTCGGTGAATCCGGTGATGAAAATCACCGGAAGGTCTACGCGCTTTCTGCGAATGGAATTAAGTAATTCCATGCCAGAGGCGCCGGGCATGCGAATATCTGAGATGACGAGATCGATTTCTTCTTGTTCAAAAACGCTGAGTGCCTCGGCTACGCTATGGGCGCTCGTAGGAATGGCCCCCAGCACACGCAACTCAGATGAAATAATCTCGCAGAGATCTTTCTCGTCATCGACTACCAGAACATTTTTTCCGCGTAACTCCATAGTCCTCTAGCTTAACTCTTGTGCGTCTATCACTCCAAGGGTTTCCTAGCGGATGCCGCGTGGCTCTGGGATCTTAATAATATCTACAGGTGCAGGGGTATCTTTGCGGTTAAATTCTACCGCTTGGGCAGCCGACATCATCAACATCATAAAAGCTAATACTGCGAAACTGGATTTCATAAGACCTCCTCAGGTTTATAAGCCTAAGGTACTCCGGTCCGTGATTTCGATCTAATCGATAATATCGAACGTCTTATCGACGAAAACTAAAAGTAGATGCGTAATCCAAGCAAAGCATTCAATTCTAGGGCGGTATCAGGCACGAGGTTCATGATAGGGGCCATTTCAAAAAAAGCCTCTGCCCCTCTCTCATTAAAAAACAGTGCAAGACCGACTGGAACACGCGCACCGAGCTCAATCTCATCATCAAAACTTAGACGAGCACCCGCACCGAAGTAGAGATCTAATGGTGTGTTGTCTTGAAAATAAAGAGCGCCTTCTTTGTGCCATAGATAGTCACTGTGAAGCATGAAATGGGGATTGCGTCCGATGGACCAGCCGGCGCCGGCATCAATCGCCTGACTCGAATTCACGTATTGCTTGGCCGTGACCCCTACTGGTTGGCCAATCATAAAGCCCACGCCTAAATCTCCGACGGCATAAAGAGGTCCGGCAAGGGCCATAAGCATAAGAAATAATAGGGTTTTCATAGGGTAAATCTATGTCATAACAAGGCCTTCTGTCAAAAATACACGCTGGCCCCACTCTCTCTACAGAACAGGCACAATAGGACCATGAAAACGCTGGGACTACTTCTCGCCCTTATGACTTTGCCTGCCGTCGCCTCTGTCATTCCTAGCAAGACAGAGACCCCGTTTTTCCGTATTTATTCCAGCGTTAAAATTAAAGCCGCGCAAAACGTCGCGCGAGTTTCTGTCTCACGCTTATCTGGTCGGGGTAACAACGCCGAGTCTTGGGACTTCCGCACAGGCTCTTCGACCTTCGAGATCCCGCTGCCGTTTTATCGTGATGTACGCGCCACCGCCGATGCTGTCCTCAAGGCCACTCCAGGAGACGACAATAATTCTTTCGGCACCGCTTTTCATATCGGCCAAGGTTACGTGCTCACTAATCAGCACGTGCTTTCGACCTCTCGCACCAACACTACTGAATGCAAAAACTTTGTGACTAAAACGGGCGACGGCAAAGACAGCTTCCGCTGTGAGCAAGTGGTGTACTGCAGTCGTGAAGCGGACTTCTGTCTGATCAAGCTCAAGGCCTGGAAAAAAAACAAGCGCCAACCCCATACTCTTCCGACCCTGGCACTTCATTCTAGCCATGAACCAGATCGTGAAGCGCTTTACGCCACCATCGGCAATCCTATGGGCGAAGGGCTGCACTACTCCCGCGGCCGCGGCATTCGTCGTCACCGCGAAGGTAAATTCATGTTTTACGCCCCTGTTCACAGCGGAAACTCGGGTGGGCCGTTGCTTGATGAAGCCGGTGTTGCTGTCGGTTTAGTTTTTGCGCAAGGACAGTATGGGATTACAGAAGATGGTTACAATCTGGCCGTACCAGTCGATTTTATTGTGAGTGAGCTCAGTCGCGTTTTACCCAGCAATCATCCTGGTCTGCTCACTGTTCTCGATGCCGTCCTGAACTAGCTTCGCATGCAGGCCAAAATCGCTTCTTCTAATCCTGCCATTTGCCCTTTTTCAATGAAGCCACAAACCCCATGGCGACTCACTTCATTCAAGGTCTCGCGGTTCGCAAACGCGGTGAAAAAAATGAAAGGCTGTTCATACCCTTTCTCGCGGGCCTCTCGAATGAACTGAACGCCATCCATGCCCGGCATCTTGATGTCAGAGACAACGATGCCAATATCACTATGCGCTTTGAGCATCACCAGCGCTTCTATTCCGTTTCCGGCCTGATAGATCGTTCGCCCAAGATGCAAAAGTATCTCTTGGACAACTTCTCGAATCATGGACTCATCATCAACTAATAAAATGGCTTGTGCCATAACGACATACCCTCATAAAACACTTTACGGTCATTTAGTGTCTTAATTTTAGAAGGAAATGGCCACAGAGAAGTGGTTAGAGGGGATGGAGAGCGAACACACATTCTCCATCCCCGGAACCACACGCCCCAAGCGAAAGGGCGATAAGCGACTAACGAAAACTAACTACCACAAGCAATACATTCTTCTGGATTATCCAAAGAACACATCACAGCGGCTTCTTGCTCTGCGATCGTTACTGCAGGAGTCGCGACCGGCATCACCGAAGCAGCGTTAGCTTGCTTGATGGTGAACTTGATCGCGTCCACAGCAGGACGAGTGCGCAGGTAGTACATGCCGGTTTTGAGACCGAGTTTCCAAGCTGTGAAGTGCAAGCTTGAAAGTTTTCCGAAGTTGGTATCTTCCATATGGATGTTCAACGACTGAGATTGGTCGATGTAGGCTCCACGGTCAGCTGCCATCTCAAGAATCGACTTCTGCTTGATTTCCCAAACAGTCTTGTACATCTCTTTGATCTCTACTGGGATTTCATCGATGTATTGAACTGAACCATTGTGAGAGATGATGGTGTCTTTCATCTTCTCGTTCCAAAGGTTGAGCTTGATCAAGTCTTTCACCAAGAACTTGTTCACTACCGCGAACTCTCCAGAGAGAACGCGACGAGTGTAGATGTTCGACGTGATCGGCTCAATACACTCATTGTTCCCGAGGATCTGAGACGTCGACGCCGTTGGCATCGGAGCGAGCAACAAAGAGTTACGCACGCCGTGCTTTTTGATCTTGTTGCGCAAAGCTTTCCAGTCCCACTGAGTGGTGTCTTCAATCCCCCACATATCGTGCTGAAGAACGCCCTTAGAAACCGGTGAACCTGCGTATGAATCGTAGGCGCCATCTTTCTCAGCGAGGTCACAAGAAGCACTCAAAGAAGCGAAGTAAATCGTTTCAAAGATGTCTTTGTTCAAACGACGTGCTTCTGGGCTCTCGAAGGCCATACGCATTTTGAAGAACGTGTCCGCGAGACCTTGAACGCCAATCCCGATAGGACGGTTTTTCATATTCGAGTAACGAGCTTCTTCCACTGGGTAGTAGTTCAAGTCGATGATGCGGTTCAAGTTGCGAGTAACCTGGTAAGTCACTTCATACAACTTCTTATGATCGTATGAGCCGTCTTTATTCACGTACATCGGAAGAGCGATAGAGGCTAAGTTACAAACAGCGACTTCTTTTTCAGAAGTGTACTGAATGATCTCGGTGCAAAGGTTCGAGCTCTTGATGGTACCCAAGTTCTGTTGGTTCGACTTACGGTTAGCATGGTCCTTGAACAGCATAAATGGTGAGCCGGTTTCAATTTGTGATTGGATCACTTTGAACCACAGGTCACGAGCTTTTACCGTTTTAGTAGCGCGGCCTTCTTTTTCATACTGAGCGTATTTTGCTTCGAAAGTTTCGCCCCAGCAGTCTGATAATCCAGGTGCTTTATTCGGGCAGAAGAAACTCCAATCGCCGTCAGTTTCTACGCGCTTCATGAACAAGTCAGGTGTCCACATAGCGTAGAATAAGTCGCGGGCGCGCATTTCTTCTTTGCCGTGGTTTTTCTTAAGATCCAAGAAGTCTTCGAAGTCTGGGTGCCATGGCTCGAGGTAGATAGCGAAGGCGCCTTTGCGCTTGCCGCCGCCTTGATCAACGTAACGTGCAGTATCGTTGAAAACACGCAACATCGGAACGATTCCGTTCGAAGTGCCGTTAGTACCCTTAATGAATGAACCTTTGGCGCGGATATTATGAACCGCAAGGCCAATGCCGCCAGCTGATTGAGAAATCAGGGCACACTGCTTAAGTGTTTCGTAGATGCCTTCGATCGAGTCGTCTTTCATTGAAAGCAAGAAGCATGAAGACATTTGTGCCTTCAGAGTTCCGGCGTTAAACAATGTAGGACTGGCGTGAGTGAACCAGCCTTCTGAGATGAGGTGGTAGGTTTTCATCGCTTCTTCGATATTGCCCATTTGGACACCAAGAGCGACACGCATGAACATGTGCTGAGGGCGTTCAACGATTTTGCCATTGACCTTCAGGAGGTATGAACGCTCGAGAGTTTTGAAGCCGAAATAGTCGAACTCGTAGTCGCGTGAGTACGCAATCTCTGATTCGATGCGGTCAAGGTTGGCTTCTGTGAACTGGTAAAGCTCCGGAGAAATCAGCGGGCTCTTCTCTTTAGTGAAGGCATTCTCGTAGTTCCACAGCATACCGATGGTATCCATGAAGCTGTCTGAAGTTGAGCGGTGCAAGTTCGCCACGGCGATTCGTCCTGCCAGACGAGCGTAATCCGGGTGAACAGATGTCATGTAAGCAGAAACCTCTGCCGACAAGTTATCTAATTCTTCGGTGGTGATGCCATCGAAGAGACCTTGAATCGTGCGCTTTGCGATTTGCATCGCATCGACTTGGTCCGCTTCAAGCCCATAAGTGAGCTTTGAGATACGGTGAGTGATTTTATCAAATTGAACGGCTTCGCGTTTTCCTGAACGTGTAATGACAAACATGACAGTCTCCTAAAAATCCATAGAGGTTGAGAATTCGAACGCATTCGTCTGCGTTCCACCTTTGGCAGAGTTCATCACTCCGGCCTTCTGGTACTCGGCGACGCGCTTCTCGAAGAAGTTGGTCTTGCCTTGCATACTAATGAGCTCCATCCAGTCAAAAGGGTTTTTCGCGCCGTAAATCTCGCCGTAGCCCAAAGTGCGCATGAGACGGTCAGCAACGAAACGAATGTACTCTTTCATCATGTCTGAATTCATACCGATCAAAGACACTGGTAACGCTTCTGAAATGAATTCCTGCTCCAGCTCCACTGCCTCTTTAATGATCTCAAGGATGCGCGCCTCAGACGGCTTGTTCTGTATATAATCCCTATACAGGAGACAGGCGAAATCTGTGTGCAGTCCCTCGTCGCGACTGATCAACTCATTCGAGAAGGTCAGACCCGGCATGAGGCCGCGCTTTTTGAGCCAGAAAATAGAACAGAAAGAGCCAGAGAAGAAAATTCCTTCGATGGCCGCGAAAGCCACGAGGCGTTCAGCAAAATTATCATTTGAATAAATTGAGCGAAGGGCCCAATCAGCTTTCTTCTTGATGCACGGGATATTATCGACAGCGTGAAACAGATAGTTCTTCTGCTTCTCATCTTTAATATAAGTGTCGATCAACAGACCGTAAGTTTCGGCGTGAATGTTTTCCATCGCTATTTGGAAACCATAAAACGCGCGAGCTTCTGGGATCTGTACTTCGTTATAAAAACGAAGCGCCAGGTTTTCGTTCACAATGCCGTCCGAGGCACTGAAGAAAGCCAGGATATGAGAAATGTAGTGACGCTCTTGGTCGTTCAGAGCTTCCCAATCGCCGAGGTCAGCGTAAAGGTCGATCTCTTCGGCCGTCCAGAATGACGCCATCGCTTTTTTGTACATCTCCCAAATCGCAGTGTGTTGTATGGGGAACAAAACAAAGCGGTCGTTCGTTGGGGTCTGTAGCAGTTCCGTGCTCATGACTTCTCCTCTTGAAAAGTTTCGTGTGTGTGTTCGCTTACATCCAGCCTAGTGGTGTTTTTGACTTTCGCCAAGAAAAAATACTACATATTGTGGTGTCGTCATTTTTATGACTAGAAATCTTACAACATCTAGCGGGGTCAGTGCCTCAATCCACCACTTATTTAGTCAATTAAAAGGGTCATTATGCGCCGAGTCCGACGGCTATTAAGTACTTATCTAGTGTGAAGGTTTGGAGGACAATGGCCGCAATTCAAAACAAAGGAGGCCTCATGGCCAAAGCAAAATCAAAAATCAATATCGGCATCAACGACAAAGAGAGAAAGGAAATCGCAGCAGGACTCTCACGCCTTCTCGCTGACAGCTACACTCTCTATCTCATGACTCACAATTTTCACTGGAACGTCACGGGCCCCATGTTCAACACGCTCCATCTCATGTTTGAAGCGCAGTACACAGAACTCGCTCTCGCCGTCGACGTGATTGCTGAACGTATCCGCGCTCTCGGTGAGCCAGCACCCGGCACCTACGCCGAGTTCATCGCGCTCTCTTCTATTAAAGAAGTAAAAGGCCAGCCAAGTGCCAGCAAGATGATTGAACACCTTGTTGCAGGCCAGGAAGCTGTTACACGCACCGCTCGCTCTCTCTTTCCTCTCGTCGACAAAGCCTCTGACGAGCCAAGTGCCGACTTACTTACTCAACGTATGCAGTTGCACGAAAAAAATGCCTGGATGTTGCGCAGTCTGCTCGAGTAATCATTCGATTTTTATTTGCTTCAGGAGGCCCAGGTCAATCACGAAGGCCTGCTCCTGAAGCGAATTTATTGGCGTTAAAATCTTAAGGTAGAATCAAAAAAACTCGCTCAGCTCTAGGAGAAAATCACCGAAACGCCCTCACCTGTCTCTGGAGGTTTTGTGATGATTCTCTACACCCTTTCTAATGCTTCGTTCGTGATGGATGTCTATGAAGACAAAGTCGTGTTCCATCCGAAACTTTGGAAAGGACTCGTCTCCAAACAATGGGATCGCAGCCTTACTCTTACCTATTCACAACTCCAGCGCGTGGAACTGAACAAGAAGCTGTGGCCGCAAGGTCATCAACTTTGTTTCCACACCGCCGATCGCACAATCGTCTTCAGCTTCCGTGAAATCTACCCATTTTATGAAAGATTACTCATCTATTTCGAGCGTCAGTTGATCCGTTATTATAATCGCCCAGAGGGTCTTCCTCCCTCTGTCAAGACAGTGCCAGATCTCCTGGAGGAGCGTAAGCAATCGCGATCACGAACGTCGGGCCTGGCCGCTTAGCGAAATAGCCTATTCACAGATGCTGACGGAAAGGGTTAAGCTTTTTCTCTGAATCCATTCAAAGGACGACAGATATGAAAGCCCAGACCCTCATGTTGGTTTTGCTTCTGACCTCGCTTACAGCTTGCGGACAGACCAACAACGGCAGCAGCTCAAACAACCCTGAACGCACTCCTCGTCCCTCAGAACCTGAGCAAGAAGAAGACAACACCGACATCAACCAGCCACCCCGCGTCCGTCCCGAAGAAGTTGCGCAGATCGCAGAACTTAAGCCCACCATGTACTACGTGGCGCAGGAAGAGAAAGTGAACTGCAAAGGTCGCTACCGCAGTGTCGAATACGTCGGCACTGAAAAATCCAACATCCTCGACCCTCAGGGCCGCACCATCGCCACTGTTTGCACGCGTTTCCTTAAGACCCTTGATATGGAAGGCACCGGCATTCTTAAAGATCGCGGCGCTGGTAAGGTGACCGTAAACTTCGCCGAGCGAATCAATGGTCAGATTCGTTACCACGCCGTCAAACGCTGCATTTACGGCGAAGGCGTCAAACCTGACCTCTGCTTGCTCCCTTACCACACCATTGCTTCAGACAATAAAGTGCACAAGATTGACGAGATCATCTACATCCCGCGCGCGGAAGGGATCGAACTCCCCGACGGCACACGCCACGAAGGGTATTTCATCGTGCGTGATACCGGCGGTGCTTTTGATGGAGTCGGCGCTCAACGTATCGATCTTTTCACCGGGCTTGATCCGGACAATAACAATGTCTTCTTCAATGCCGGCTTTAATCACAACACGCCGATGGAAGCCTTTAAAGTGAAGGGCGAATCAGCAGAGATCATCAAGAAACGTTTGCAAGAGCGCTTTGGCGAGATCTATTGAAAGCTCTGCTTCTCTTCATCGCCCTCGTCAGCCTTTCGGCGCGGGCGGATGTGGCCGTGATTACTTACAACATGGCCCAGCTCGAACGTCTGTGGATTGATTTTGTTCCTTGCACGGCTCAGCGAATTGGGCCGCAAGTAGAGGGGCTACTGACCTCTCCCACCGCTCCTATCTATCAAGAAAAACATTTTGTGCTGCTGTTACAAGAAGTCTTTAAAGACGACGCTTTTAACAAACTAAAAGCTGAGGCGAAAAGACTGGGCTTTCATTTCACACCGAGCAACAGTGAAGAAGCCACTGAGAACGGAGTGGTGACGATCACCAATCTGCCCATACTCGAAGCGCGTTTCACGCCTTTTAGCCAAGACCACTTTGCGAAGAAAGGCATTCTCTATACGCTGCTCGATCGTGGGCAAGCTGGAAAGCTGGCCGTCGCCAATGTTCACACAGTCTTCAGCAACACAACGGTTTTGAATCAAACCCACATTAAGCAATTCCAAGAAGTGGGTAAGCTTGTAGCCGCGAATCGCCAGCAGTACGTGCCCTTCATCGTCGGTGGTGATTTCAACGCTGGCCCCGATATGCGTTACGCTAAAGAGTTTTACCCCATGGCGCAGACCATATGGTTTCGTGGCCTCTTGCCCTTGATGGATGCTCAACAGTTAAAGTGGGTCAGCTACGAGGGCCACACGTGGGATAACAACAATCCCCTGATTGCAAACCCCACTCTTGTGATTCAACTCGCTAACTATTGGGAGCAGGGCTCATTCAAGTGGGAACTCAGCAACTCGCAGATGGATCACATCTTTGTGTCGCAAGACCTGGAAGTCAAAAGTACCGAGCTTGTGATGAACTCCCCGGTGGAGTTAAAATGCCCTGGGCGTATGAACTCAGACCGTAAGACCACCCTGAGTGATCACTACGGTCTGATGGTTAAGATTAAGCACCCTTAAATTTTTTCGGTCTCAGCAAAGAAGTTCAACGGCTGGCGGACATCGACCACACCGCCACCCTTCGGCTTCGGGAACTCGATGATGCGCAGGACGTTCGCCATGCAGTTCGTGCCCTTGTTCGAGAAGCGCGCATCTTTTGCTTTGATGTCAGCGCGCGACACGCGACCATCCGGAGAGATTTGGAAATCCAAATCAATAACGCCTTTAATATCTTTCGAAGCCGCCATCAACTCTTGCTGGTAGCAGTGACGGAACTGCGGCAAATATTCCTGCAAGATCTTACGCAAGAGTTCTGGGTCCATCGAACCTAAGACCACCGTTTTAGGTTCAAGATACGAGTGATCGAAGCCTTTCTTAGACACAAGTCCTTTGGCACCCGTCGACGCTGAGCCGGAGCCAGCCGCGTCTGATCCGAGTTTGCCGACGCCCATCGCTGTGCCCGCACCGGTGGCGCTACCACCCAAGGCCGACGTTGAAGCGCCAATGCCTTTAGATGTCGCGGCCGGTGAACGGCCCGCACCTGCTGCATCAGCTGGTGAGGCGTCTGATACGACAGAATCCACGCTCACGCTGGATGAGAACTTATACGCTTTCGGTTTAGACGGTGCCGCCGCAGCAGTCTCTTGAGTAACTTGAGAAGCTGCTGCTGGAGCACTCGCGGCTGCCATCTGAGGTTTGGTGTTGGGCTGCTCAGTTGACTTGGTACCGGTGTTTTCAGTTTTCGAGGTGACTTCAGTTGCTGAGATCTCAGCTTTAGCATCGCCATCGGTTTGCTTCACGGCCTTATACACGATGGTCATCTGCTTCACTTCTTCAGGCTTCATTTCCGGCACGCCGATCAAGAGCAAAAGAAGAAAAGGAACAAACACACCGGCGGTGACACGAATCGCTTCTTTGTAAAACTGACGGTCACGCCATAAGAATGGCAGGGGGCGAACTTTAAAGCTCTGCTCCACCATTCGCAAAGAAATCTGGTGCACGCCGTAGGTTAAGAAAATTGCCTGACGGCCTAGTTGACCATCACCATTGAGGCTAAAGCCCTCGGGTGTCCGCACATTCCAGCGACCCTTCGCGTGCTCCACAATCGTGGCGTCAGCAGTAATGCCGGGGAACCAGATCTTACCGGTCGAGGCGACCGGAGAAAGGATGAGATCATTTTCTTTAAGATCGATGAAGTGGATATCTACTACGTTGCCTGACGAGTACACGATGATTTCCATCTTCGTGTCGGCCTTGTCTTGCACTAGATCAAGCGGCTCAGTTCCCGACTCCAGCGCCTCACCGTCCACATCACCATTCAAGTAAAACGGAGGACGGGTGATCAATTCCACCGTGGTGGTATCAATTGTGAGATCGCAATACTCTTGGTCAATCAAGGTCATGCCAGCGCGCTCAGGCACATACACGCTTTGCGACTCGGCGACAGCTTCGACGAGCATAGGAACTTCCGCTTCAGCATCGAGGAAGGCGTCCGCAGATTCAAATGATTCAAGATTAAAAGCGAGATCAGCGATAGTGAGCGTGTCCCCAGGGAACAGCTCAGCTTCACGCACACGTTTGCCGTTGACGAAAATACCGTTGGTACTCGCAAGATCGAGCACTTTCACAGACTCACCGACTACCATCAGGTAGCAGTGCTGAGGAGAGATACCACGCGAACCGAGAACGACATCACAGCGCTTGTCTGAACCGACCAAAAGCTTTGATCGTGTCAGGACGAGGGCCTCTCCCACCCGTGCATCCATTGCAGCGAGGCGGAAGAATGTCCTGTGTGGACTTCTACTCATTTATTTTTCGCCTCCAATGCCGCAATTTGCTGCTGAGCTTCGCGCTTCAAACGCTCGTTCAATTGGGCCGGAACTTTCAAACCTGTCGTTTGCAAACTTTTTAAGAGACCCTCGGCTTCGTGCGGACGCCCTTCCCACAAGTGCCATTGAGCAAGTGTGAGGGCGAAGTCTTCACGGGAGTGAAACTTCGCAGGGATCACCGCCAAGAACGGAGTGGCTGACTTCGAGCTACCGCTTTGCATGTGCGCGAGGCCCTTGAGATGTAAGATCTCCGGGTCCTGGCTCTTATCAAACGGCGCTTTGCTTAATACTTTAAGGGCTTCCATGTTCAAGTTCTGACCGACGTAAATCTGCGCCAAGTTGAACGCTGGAGTGATGAACTGCGGAGCAAGCACGTGAGCTTCCGTGAATAAGTCGTAGGCACGCGACACACGGCCCTGACGAAGGTAGATGACCGCGAGGTTATTTTTCACCATCGCGTTTTCTTCTTTTGACTTCGAGAGTTCCTGCGCAACGCCTAGGAAGAAGCGCGCTTCGCGAAGTTCACTATGCCACGCTAGACAGTTCCCCACCCAATTCCAGTAACGCGCAGTTTTGGCACTCTTGGCGTATTCCGTGCGCGCCTTTTTCGTGAACGTATCTAGGTCACCTTGGTAACAGCCACGCAGCCATTCCGCCTCGACGTTTTCTTTGTTTGAGACACGCCAAAGACTTTCGCCTTTGAAGAGCGCAGACTCTTGATCCACCAAAAGTTTTTGGTGAGGGTTCGAAGCGCAGGCACCCAGAAGTGCGGCGAGAGATACGAGTAGTAGGTTCTTCATTTCTGCTCTCCTGGAATCTGATCCATCGCACTGGTCGATAACGCCGGTTGTACAGGAGAAGCAAAAGTCACATCTCCTGAAGGGCGACGAGTGGCCTTCTTGAAATCTACCACTTTCGTTTGGAATACCTTGGCGATCTTATGCATTTCACCTTGAAACGAAACGATGAACTCCGGCTCTTCGCCCACTGGGTTCAGCGCCTGGATCATATCAGCGACCTGGGCATAGAAACCCTGCAGCTGTTGATTGGTTTGCTCACGAACCTTGCCGTGCTCACTGCCCAAAAGTGGCTTCACTTCTTCGCCGACTTTTTTGATCTCAAGCAAGAAGCCTTCGAGACGTGCGTTGAAGCCTTCACCATCAAATGGTTTCTCTTTTTCAAGGAGAACAGTTTTGAGCAAGTTTTCACGACGGCTTTGGAACTTTTCTTGTTCTTTGAACTCATCCATCAAAGCCGCCACTTTCGAGTGGTCCTTGAGTTGAGTGAGCTCTTTACGCAATGTGCGCTGTGAAGCTTCTGGTTGATCCCAGTAAAGATCCAGCAAGTAAGTCACGTAGTCATTCTTATCCAAACGCTTCTTGTTGTTGTCCCAGAAAGAAGTGAGACGAGAGATGTCGTTATGATCCCAGTAGTACCAAAGGATTTGACCGGCAACCTTGCTCTCCATCTCCGTGCTCGAAGCACAGCCAGCGAAGTCACGGTATTGCCCGCTCACCATACTGTCGTCAGCCAGCACTAAGTGGAAGCCCGTTGAGAGTTCCCACAAGCGGTCTTGTTTCTTCGATTTGAAACCACAAGATTTTTTGAGAATCGCATCGGTCATACGAACAGCGCCGCGGAACTCACGCATGTAGGCCATGCGCTCCACCATCGCTGTGAGGTGAGCGGTCTTCTCATCGAGTTCTTTTTTATCGAGCAACTCGAGTGACTTCTCTATCCAAGGGATGGCGGCCACGGGTTGAGCAAGGTCAAGTTCTACATCCGCCGCCTGAATACCAGCGAGAGCGCGTACTTTGTTTGGATAGATGGTCGTCTTGTAAACATCCTCGAAAGTCTTCAAAGCTTCACGCAACTGGCCCTTGGCCACTTGGTCTTGTGCGGTCACGAAGAGGATTTGACCCAAGATGATTTCGGTCTGCTCAATGGTTTTACCATCAAACTTCAAAAAGCCTTTTTTGAATTCGCCGATCCAGTGGGTGATCTTCAAGACTTCTTTCGCCTTGATGAAGTCATCCATCAACCCTTTCATGAGCTCTTGCTGCTGGGTCAAGTCGCCCACGTAGTTCTTATGGTAGCGCTCGAGAGCACTGACCGCTTGTTCGTCACGCTTGTCTTCACGATGGAGCAAAAAAAGTTTTGGGTAGAGCTTGTGGCTCACATCATCTTTAGGAAAGATGTCGACGTGATTTTCGTACGTGTAAACGAGCAAAGCACGCTGCGGGTCCTTGGCCAAAACTTCTTCGCCAGTCAAGGCCAAGAGTGAGTTCAAGATTTTACGCTGACGAGCGAGTTCTGGCTTTGCGTGTTTCTTCGAGTCCTCAAGACCCAAACGATAGGCCTTGGCAGCATTATCGTATTGGTTAACCGCGTAGTAGGTTTCACCTATAAAGTAGGCGTACTCGTCTTTTTTGTCAGCATCAAGTTCACGCAAGAGATTGAAGTAGGCCACGGTACGATTCAAATCACGAGACGTAAATTCATCGCCGCCCTTCTTGACGTCTTTGGCCACTTGCAACTGCAAATAACCCGCGACACTGCGGACTTTCTCAACGCCGTCTTCTTTCGCTTTCACAAGTTTCAACTCGGGCTTCAAAAGATCTTTTTTATGAAGATCCAAAAGTTTTGCAGAGACTTTCAAGTGGTCATCGTAGCGCTTGTAGGTACGGTAGAAATCAAGCTCGTAGAGCACCAGGTCTTCTTGGTGCTGCTCAAGACCGCGTGAGCCGATCAAGTCCTGCATGGTTCTTAGAATAGTTTCAGTCTCTTTGCCATGGCCTTTATCAGCGGCGCGCTTAGCGAGTGACAAGAGATAGACCATCGGATCGTTTTCATTTTTAACATAGAACTCACGACCATCTTCGATACGATTAGCAAATACAAAGAATGGTGCCAAGTGAGACAAGACCTGCTCACGGATGTCGACGTAGCGTGAGTCTTTGCTCAGACGATACGCCTCTTTCAACTGTGTGATCGCCTCATCATTGCGGTTGGTTTTCACATAACACCAGCCCAAGTTGAGCAAGTGCTTTGGCTTCCAATCGTCAGTGTCGCTCTTCACGACTTTTTCGTAGTAGCGAATGGCTTCTGGGAATTTCTTTTCGTTATAGTAGAAATCCGCCATCGAGGTCTCAGCGTGGTGGCGCAACGGTGTGCCTTCACGAATGAGCTTCAAAGCCTCAAGCATATAGGGCTCAGTGCGCTTGTCACGGCCATAATCTCTAGAGTTCAAACCCAAAGTGTAGTACATCGCTCCACGACGGGGCGACTCAGGGTACATTTTAAGAAGTTTTTCGCCGTAGGCGCGTACTTCGTTGTACTGGCGAAGCGACTCAGCAAAGTAAGCATCCTTACCCATGTGCTTGCGGCCGTCTTTGGCATCGAGGAACGCTTTGTTTTCGCGCTCAAGGACAAGTTTCAAGCGCTCAGAGTAAAGCTCAAGCAAACGATAATGAACTTCATCACCTTGCTTGCGGGCCTTCTCGAGCATCTCTGTTTCTGTCTTCACGAGCTTCATCAGCTCTTCCCAGCGCGCATCCATCTTCTGAGCAAAAACGCCCGTGGGAAGTGTCGTGAGAAG
>JAKFUR010000062.1 GCA_021732585.1 Bacteriovoracaceae bacterium | reverse complement strand
TGCTGGACTATGTTTTCCGTTATCAAAAACGCAGCGGACTGATTCACCACGCGATAGCGGAGATTTTGATAAAGCCTCTTCCACAACGTGCCACTCAACCCCCGTTGTTGTCATGGGCGACGTGGCTTGTGTTTGAGAAATCACAAGATCACACATGGCTCGAAACCGCTTACCCGAAACTAAAAAAATACCAGGACTGGTTGCGACTCGAGCGTCGTCATCCAGATGGACTTTACTTCTGGCATGATCCTTACGAGTCGGGCATTGATAACTCCCCTCGCTTTGCGAATCGTGATGAGAGTTTCTTCGATGACACTCGTCAGATGGCGGCCGTGGATATGTCGAGCTACATCGTCCTAAGTCTTGAAGCCATGGAAAACATCGCCGAAGAGCTGGGCTACCATGACGATGCTTTCGCCTTTAATCAAGAACGCGAGGCCCTTAAGGCCACCATCAATGCGCGACTGTGGGATGCAGTCTCAGGCAGCTATCATGATTGGGACTATCGAAAAGAAGACTTCATTCGCATTCACACCATCTCTGACCTCACACCACTCGTGGCGGGAATTCCAAACGAAGCCCAAGCCGCTCTGATGGTTTCACGCATCATGGACCCAGCGAAGTACAATACGCTGATTCCCTTTCCGTCGGTGGCACGTGACGAAAAAATCTTTGTTAAAGATATGTGGCGTGGACCAGTGTGGGTCAACATGGCCTATCTCGGCATTCTTGGCATGGATCGCTACGGCTACTCGAGCGAAGCGCGCGAGCTGGCCTTGCGTTTGGCCGGTGGTGTGTATGCTACATGGGAAAGCGAAGGTTCGATCTTTGAGTTTTATGATCCGGACCGCACCGATATCCGCGAGCTCCATCGCAAGAAAGGTAATTGGTGGAAGAAGCTGACGTTGGGCTCAAAACCCGTCAAAGATTTCGTGGGCTGGAGTGGTTTAGTGAATGCGCTCTTACAGGAATTTCCGTAGCGTTTCCACTGGTGGAAACGAGCTCACTTTCTAAATATTCTATAAACTTAGAAGAACGTAAAATTTAATTTCTTACAGCATCCATTCAAAGAGCTGATAGTGCTCTCCGTTCATACCTAATTTATTATAAACCTCTTGAGCAGCCGTATTCCGCTTATCCACGTAGAGACGAATGCCTTTGTAGGTTTTGCTATCTGTCTTCACCAAATTCTGCACATGCTCATAGAGCGTTTTATACAATCCCTTCCCGCGGTAAGCAGGCAACACATACACTGAATGAATCCACAAAATCGTTCCGTTGCGCCAGTCACTCCATTCAGGCACCGTCAGTAAACAGCCCGCAACTTTGCCATCCATTTCCGCGATCCAATACTTTCCCTTACTAGGGTCATCGATCACCGCCTGCACACCGAGTGTGACAGTAGGCGGATCGAGTTTAAATTCTTCGGTTTCCCGCGCCATCTGCACCTGCAATTGCGCCAGTACTTCGATGTCGTAAAATAGTCCCGGGCGAATTTTCACTTGAGGACTCCACGCACTCGTTGCGCGAACTCGCGAAGGGCATCGTTCATCGGCTTACCCGCATCCATGACAGCCCGAACTTCAGCGGCTTGCAGGTAATCACTCATCTGATCGCCCGCATCGTCTTGGGTTTTGACAGGGGCCACCCCCGTGGATTCAAACTCATCAGCAAACTTATTAAGTTCATCGACGTTATATTTCGAAACGAGCTCTTTAATGATTTTGATGTCCATCTTATGACTCCGAGAACTTTTTCACGAACTCACGGAAGCCTTCTTCCTTAGTGATATTCACCAAATTCTGCGGCTCGCCCGCTTTAAAGCCGCCGACAGAAGGTAATCCAGGCAACTCGATCATCTCTTTGATCTTAGGATTTTTCTCCACATCGATTTTATAAATCGGAATATTAAATTCCTTGGCGATTTTTTCAAACATCGGCGCGGCCACACGACAGGCCCCACACCATGAAGCGAAGAAGTCGATCAGGACCTTCGGTTCTTTTTCAATCACGGCCATGATGGTGTCATCGTTCAATTCTTGCATAGGTACCTCAAAGGATGATGCGCAGAGAATCCAAAGTGAGCTGTGCTTCACCCATGGCCTTCTCTAGCTTAAGTCGTTGTGTTTTGAGCGCTACAATTTCTTGCAGCGAGACGGTTGGATTCACTTCGCGCAGTTTTTCTAAGCGTGTGATCTCTGTTTCAAAATTCGTTTTCATATCAGTCAGGAATTTATCTTTGTACTGCTTCGCTCTTGGCACGGCAGCTTCCTTGCCTTTTTTGAGCAAATCCTTGATCACATCACGTGGAATACCGCGAACCTGGGTGACTTTTTCTGGTGTTCCACTCGTGACTCCATCATCCACCATCTTCTTGGGAATCTTAGTTGTGACATCCATGCCTTTTGCATTCAACAGCACCCGCATAGGCGTCGGTGGGAACCACTTCTGTGGCTGCAAACGACGATCGGCCATGCAATGCAAAGTGAAGAAAGCTTCGAGGAGGAAGGGTTCTGGGGCTTTGGCTTTCCATGTTGCGACTGTCACGTTACCCATTTCTTTAGAAGCCACCAGCTCCATAATCCCCAAGACCATCATATGATCCCAAGTCAGAAACAAGAGCTCAGGGCGGCGCTGGGCCACTTCACGCTTAAATGTCACCGAGACACCTTCGTGCGGCAGTCCGGGAAAGTGCGGCAGGTACATATTGTCGCTGGGCTTGAGATAGTAACTATCCCCATCCAAGTCTTCCACATCCACACCCAAGCGCTCACAGAGCGCGAGCATAAAGTCCCGAAGCGCAGGTGCACCTTCCACATCCTTGAGTGCTTGAATATGCCCTTGGGCTTTTTTCTCGTCGTAAGAGTTGAGTTCGATCAAACGATCTTGGCCGTCTTCCAGGCGCTCTTCGATTTGTTCGTGTTCGGCTTTGGTGCGCTTCAAGAGCGCATTGAATTTCTTTTCATCAATCTCATTGCTTTCAACTAAAGGTGCGAGGTCTTCACGGACGGTAGCGAAAAGTTCAGAAGCACCACGCGGTGATGATTCAAAAGCGTTCAAACCTTCATGATACCAACGGAAAAGAATTTCTTCTGAGCCACCCGTGAGATACGGCACATGGATATTGATATCGTTTTTTTGACCAATACGATCCAAACGGCCAATCCGCTGTTCGAGCAGATCAGGAAGTTTCGGCAAATCAAACAGCACGAGATGCTGAGCGAATTCAAAGTTACGCCCTTCCGCTCCGGTTTCTGTTGAGAGCAAAAGCTGAGCGCCTTCAGGATCAGAGAAGTAAGCAGCCGCACGGTCACGGTGCAACAGTGGCATCGCTGCATGAAACACTCCGATCTTTGCCGGAGACTTTTGTTTTAATGAAGCTTCGAGAGCAATCACCATGTCTTTTTCATGACACAGTAAAAGCGTCTTGGTGCCTTTAGTGGCGACCAAGTGATCCACCAGCCAATCCACTTTGGTGGTATAATCTTGCTTCTCAGCGGTCTTGCCCTTACCCGTTTTCAATGGATACGGATGAAGAATACGCTTCGGGAAAAATTCCGCAAAGCTCGCCATGCGCTTACGCGTATTACGGAAATACACGCGGCCTGTGCCGTGGCGATCCAATAGATCGGCCATGGTTTTATCGCGCTCATCCGGCGTGGTAGGAACTTTCAAATCGAGAGCTTTTAGTTTTTTCTCTTGAGACACCGTCAAAGGCTTTGCGCCGCCGAGAAATTTCGCAATAGCAGAAATCTCTTGATAGCTGGCGTGTTCTTCTAAAAACGCGTCGTAATCATGAAAACGTTGAGGGTCAAGCAAATGCAAACGCGCATAGTGACCGCCAAGACCCAAGATCTCAGGTGTGCCCGAGAGCAGCACCAGGCCTTCTGTTTGATTAGAAAGTTTTTCTACCAGTTCATACTCAGGACTCGGCCGTCCTGGATTCCAGCGCAGCTGATGGGCCTCATCCACAATCAACATATCCCATTGATCAGCGAGCATATGCTCGGCCAACCATGGGCTTTGCATGAGATAGCGAATGCTCACGATGAAGAGTTGGTTATCTTCAAAAGGATTCTCCCCTTCTTCGATGCCTGACTCGTGATTGATGGTAGCAAAGGAGAGACTAAATTTTTTCAACATCTCTACGAACCATTGATACACCAAAGAATCGGGTACTAAAATCACCGCACGCTCAGCACGGCCCGTAATGAGCAAGTGATGCAGAATCATGCCGGCTTCGATGGTTTTTCCGAGACCCACTTCATCAGCGAGCATGACTCGTGGACGTGGACGCGTCGCCACTTCATGGGCGACGTATTGTTGGTGAGGAATCAGAGCCAGGCGAGGGCCTGTAAAACCACGTACCGGAGAAAGAAACAAATTACGCTGATGCAAAAGCAAATCGTAGCGCAGTTTAAACAGCTCAAGAGAATCTACTTGACCGGCAAACAAGCGCTCTTCAGGACGTGACAATGATAATGTGTCTGACAAACTAGTTTCGCCGAAATCACCGGCCTCAACTTTATAAGTTAGGAGTCCTTTGGAATCAAACACGTCGAGGACGACGTGTTGACTACCATCCTGCAAACGAATTTCATCACCGGCCATAAATTGAATTCGGCGAAGTGGTGCAGTAAGTGTTCCATAGCGGCGTTCAACTTTTGTGGCAGGAAAATAAACCATCACAGTTTTAGGTTCGGTCTCCATGACCATGCCTAAGCCGAGCTCTGGCTCTGACTCACTGATCCAACGTTGTCCAATAAGGTAGTTTCTCAAGGGTGACATCCCAGTCAAAATGAAGAAAGATGGTATCCCATTCTACCGTTTGTGGGCAAATGTTGAGGTCAATTATGATGCGTCTTTTGAGCCTTGTTCTGCTTTTCTCCATGATCAGTTTTGCCCACGCGCGTCGCGCCTCAAGCCCGAAGGCCGGTGTGTGGCGTTTTGAGCTCAAATACCCCAATGTCGACGTGCCATTTTTGATGGAACTTGAGCCCGGTAAAAAAGGCTGGCAGGCGATCCTGATCAATGGAAAAGAGCGCCTCGAACTGGACACGATTCAAGTGAGCAAAGGCAAATGGATCGTGCCGTTGCAAACCTATCAAAACTATCTTGAGTTCAGCGCGCTCTCGCCGACGATGATTCGCGGCCATTTTGTGAAGCCCAATAAAAAACCGGAAGAACGGATTCCCCTCGAAGGTCGCCCTGGGACTTTTCGTCGCTTTGACCGCAACGCCAAGAAAGCCGAAGTAAATCTCAGCGGGAAGTGGGCGATGGAAATCGCAGAGACAAATGGCAAGAAAACCCAAGCCATTTTGCTGCTAGATCAAAGCGGTAATAGTTTACAGGCTTCGATTCTCACTCCCACGGGCGACTACCGTTACATCGATGGCTACGTCAGCGGCAGTAACTTTGAGACCGGTGCTTTTGATGGCGTTTACAATTTTGTCTTCCGCGGAAAACTCGATGGCAAATTACTGACTGGTGAAATCGCCTCCAAGTCGACCTCAACCTTCACCGCAAAACGAGACGACAAAGCCGAACTCCCAGATCCTCTCAAGCAAACTCAAGTCGAGACCATCAATTTTTCTTTTCCTAACATGGAAGGCAAAACCGTGAGCCTTGCTGACTACAAAGGTAAACCCATCGTCATTCAGATCTTTGGATCGTGGTGCCCGAACTGTATCGATGAACTTGGTTTCTTAGGTCCTTGGTATGAAAAAAATAAAAACCGTGGTGTTGAAGTGATTGCTCTCTCGTTTGAGCGCGCGCTGTCGCCCCAAGACGCGCTTAAACACCTCCAGAAGGTCGTCAAGAAGCGTGCTATCCCCTATCCAGTCCTACTCGTGGGCACTTCTAGTGAAGACAGTCCGGCGACCAAACTTCCGGGGATTAAGAATTTCATTTCTTTTCCCACGACCATTTTTTTAAACAAAGATCATCAGGTGCATAAGGTGCATGCGGGCTTCAACGGTCCTGGTACGGGGCTCTACTACGATGAATTCAAAAAAATGTTTGAAAAAACTATTCTTGAAATTGCGCCATGAAAAGTGTGGCCGTACTCATTCTCTTCTTCACCAGTTTAGCTCACGGCCAGCCGCAGCTGGTGTTGAACTATCAAATCTTCATTAAACAAGCTAACGCGAGTGCCGTTCAGACGAAAAAAGAAACGATCTATCTTCTCCCCAACAATCGCTTATGGATCGAAGTTAAAAAAGATCACTTCTACGTTTCGTATCAAACCGGTGTTTTCTATTTTTTTGATTTAACATCAGGCACTCGACACCTCATCACCCAAAGAGAATCGACTAAGTCCATCAGTCAGTCATCAAGCCAGTCGGATTGCAAAGTACGCTACATGATGCTCGAGAAGACCTCACCGAACAAAGAGCAGTATGAGCTCTGCCTAACCGATGCAAGGTCCACCGCCCTCCCGATCGAAGTCTTTCATTGGCTTATGAACCCCACACTTAAGATTGATGTGAGCCTAGATCTCGGCAACCTCGCCTTCACGCCACAGACAATCAGCTTTCGAAATACAAAGGGTGAGGAAGCCAAACGTATCTTGCTAAAGGATGAGAAAGCTATTTTGTTCAAAGACGATACGGATGAATTATGGAAGCTCCCTGTTGGCAAGCCCTGCTCAACACGTTACTGCGGGAAACTTATTTAACTAAATTCGTTGTCTCCAGCTGGGATTAACTGAACGGCTCCAGAAAATTTGATCGTGCATGTAGTGGGCTAAACTCAAACTTAAAACTAACGCCGTTAACCAGCCTGCGGACGTCTCATGCAGACCCATGATCTGAGGCCAAAACCGGTAGCCCTGAAACAAGGCCCCAGCCATGTACGCCAAAAGTAGATTGGCGACAATCGGTTTGCCTCGTCGATGGGCAGACCCAACTTCATATCGATAAAGCAAAAAAACATAAGCAACAGCGTGCGGAATAATAATTAGGGCAGCAGCAAGATAGGGCAAGTCAAAAAGTCTCGTGCTTCCCCACACTATGGCGGCACTTAAAAAAACGAGATGCGCACTCAATTCAACAGTTCTTCGAAGGAGGCTCCTGTACACGTGAAAAACGACATAGAACAGTAGCGCCAAAATAGTAAAAGAGAGAATAGGCCAGTAGTATCTCTCCGGGAGCAAAAATAGGTCGTTCATCTCGAACCATCCAGGACGTTCGACTCCGCACTGACCCGCTAAAAAAAAGCCCCAGGTTGCAGCATTAATTCCAAGCTTATTCACTAAGAGTGTTTGTTTATCCGTTGATCCGCTGTCACCGAGCGCCAGATAAAACCAAGCCTGATGCTGTCGAATGAAATGCCAAAGAGAAAAGAGGGCCACGAATGTCATCGCAAACTCTTCCTTCTCTGTGGAAAAGAGATACACGCACACGACGGCCAAAAAAATGAAACAAATACCTAATTTTGTCTTTAGCCCAGAGGGAGTTTCTTTCTGAGAAAACATGACCCAGAAACCGCAGAAAAAATGTGGAGTATCAAAAGCAATAACTAAAGAAAGCGCATACCAAGCCGGAGGCACAGCCGGGCCTGTTTGCTGGAGGCTCCAAGCAAACAAAGTTGCGATGAAAATCGGCACCAGTAGCACAGCGCTATCAATCTTCCACGAGCCAAAAACAGCGTTTTTACTAATTTCCATTCGTCATTTTCGATGCAAAAAGACGATATCAGCTGATGGTACGCCGTTGAATGAATGGTTCCAGGCGGCACTATAACCCGGCAAACGATGAATGATCGCAAGATCCCCGCGCGCCACTTTCAAGTCAGCTCCTTGCAGAGTCGCAATCCTATCGCTCTCGCTGCAGGTCGCTCCCACGATGAGAATCTCCGGCGCCGCCACACCGACCGACAGACCCATCGAGCTCAGGCTTACCTTGAAATTGGGGTGCTGCCATCGTAAATGACAATCCCGCGAAATCGTCGTCATCGCTAAAGCGGCAACCTCCTGCATTGAAACATCAGTGACCCTCCCGATCAACTTTCCTGCATCACCGCAGAGCCAACGCCCAGGTTCAAAAACGATCTGCTGATGAGGAAAGGCCGCCCGGGCTCGACTCACAGTAGCCTCAATCTCAGCCATACTCAGCCCCTCAAACCCACCCCCAAGATTTACATGCGTAATGGCCTGGTTGCCTCGAACGAGCTCTGCCATTTTGTCGATCGCAAGCGGCAGTGCGAGTCGGTTGAAGGGTTCCTCACCATGATGAAAATGGAGCGCGGAGATGCTTGAGTCAATCAACTGCCGAGAGGTCAGGTTCGCAACACTCGTACCAAAGCGCGAAACGAAGGCAGGAATGAGACCGTTGAGATTGACTCGCAAAGAACGCTTCGTCCCCTCAACCCAGGGTGCCTCTAGGTGTGCCCCATCCATGAAAATTCCCACGATCTGCGAGTTCCATGGAGCAGGTGAAGAACTCCAAACAAGTCCCTGGTCCCTTCTTAGATGCTGGACCATGTCCCCTTCATTCTCATTACTAATGTCAAAACCATTCAAAATGTCCGCTACCAATGCCAAGACTTCCGTGTTTGGAAATGACTTTACGGGAAAGATGAAATGAGTACGCTCATCAGACAGCGACTGCAGTGCGCGAGCATTCCGCTCTATTTCCTCGAGATCAAAATAAGCGCACACCGTACGATCGTGTATAATAAAATCTTTCACGCAACGGCTAAAAAAACTCAAGGCTTGACCTCGGGGAATTCGCTAAGCAGTGATCGGTAGCGCAGGGATATAATTTTTTTGCACTTCGGAGATAACTTATCTTTTCCATAGTGCTCGTACATGCAGTCGTTTAGACCAAACTTCTTTGAGCCCGGACAAAAAATCTTATAGTCCTCTTGGCAAATTTCAGTTTGGGCACTGTCTTCATTTTGTTGTCGCTCGACCGCTTGACGACACTCCGGCGACAATTGATTCATCTTACTCGTTAGGCAGTCGTGTCTGCGGCGGGCCTGGGATTCTTCTCCAGGGCACAGCTTAACGACATCTCTCATGCATGCCTCTTTTGACCGTCTCACGATCAAGGCTTGACAGCTAATCGCTAATTGATCGAACTTGAGCTGAAGACAAAAGTAGTCGTCGAGCTCTACTAGTTTCCAAGGACTATCGCAGTTTGCAATGTAGTCTTTTCGGCACTCAAGATAATCCGAGGAGGCGATAGTGTAGGGACTGATGAGCATGAATAGAATGAGAAGAATGTTTTTCAATTAAGCTACTCATCCTTCTCGTCATCATTTTCGCGATCCTCATCTTCCTCATTCACTTCATCAGCGGCATAGTCGTGCTCTTCCGAAGTGTCCACGGGCACGGCTTCATCTGTTATGGGCTCTTCAACTTTTCCCGCATGGGCATTGGCCGCCTTATGCACGTAGATCAACTCGCCTCCGCTGGCACCCGTTCGCCAAGCAAGTCCCATTTGCCCGAGCATCAATACAAAAGCCGTGAGCATGAGATACAGTTGCACGCTCGGTTTTACAATGATGGTGGCGATCGCCAAGACCGAAGCCGCGACCGAAAAGGCGACGAACATCTCGGCGCGCTCTTCGTGCTCATGCACCGGTGCTTTTCCCACGAGTTTTGCTACAGCGCGCTCATCATCTTCACCCGTTTCCATCGCTAAATAGCCACTGGCCGTGGTGAGAACCTGTAGACCTGCTACAAGAATCCAGACATGGGTTGAAAATTTTTGTTTGCGAATACACACCATGACGATCAGTGCGACGAGAGGCAACAAGAGTGCAAGTGCCAAAGGCAGATGAACAATCTGCGGATGCCAGGGAACACCAACCATGGGGAAACCTCCGTTTCACCCATTATTCCCTGTTACACCCGCGAAGTGCAAGCAGCTTAAGCCGGAAGGTCGACCATCTCAGTCGGGGCAAATTTACGCTTCAGCGTTCGGAGCACATGCTTCGGATAGGCGATGAAACTGATGCGCCCAATCTGCAAAACTTCATCGCCGTTCTGGAAGTCCATTAAGTTGGCGTAAAAATCATTGAGCCAATCTTCCCGATGGCGATAGCGCCGGTCCTGCTCTTCTTTTTGGAACATGTTGCCTTTCACAGAGGCCCGGAAAACAAAGTTATTTTGATCAAAGGTCGCATCTTTATCGATATAGAGCTCCCAACGGAATTTTTCATCGATCAGCTTTGCGATCGCCACATGTTCGTTGGTAGGCATCTTAAGAAAAGGCGAAGGATAGACCTCTTCAAAGTGCATCCCCACATTTCCAAGTGATGACAGCACGCAGGCGACATTCGAGATCCACACGGGCGTTATCCAAGAAGTGCGTAACAAATGACCGATCACAACTTTTGACGTCAGCTTATGAGTTAATCCACCGCCACGAGCGTCAGGACGCACGCAGGTGAGTCCGAGGTGCAGAACATCACCAATGTCACCAGCTTCTAATAAGTAAGCTGAGCAGAAGCCAATCATGCGTCCCTGCCGATCCCTGGCCACAGCTATAACAAGACGCTCATACTGCTTCACGTCGCCCGTGAGGCATTGATAGTGCGGAATCTCTTCCAAGCAGGTTTGCGCCACCGCCAGGATTTCCCCATGAAAGCGCTGCAACTCTGCAGCGCCCATGTGGCGGCCTGGACGATGATACAAATCGACGGTGAAAGGTTGGCTTCCAAAACGAATCATAAAACCTCCAGGCTGTTTCGTTGCTCCAGCGCTCACTTAAAAAAAGAAGAAACACATGAAGAGTGCTCTCCTGCTGTTTTCAGTCGCAAAAAATACGACGAGCAACTTGAGTTAATTGAAACTCGCTTGCTGCATACGCGTAAATGCTTTGCCAAAAAACTGACACATTTTTAACCTAACCTTGATGATCGTTTTGCTCTTCTACAGAGGGAAAAAGCGGTTTTTGTAAGCAAATGTCAGCGTTTTAGAACCGATGTAAGACAATGCTTACTTGGCAGAGCTTCGCGATGCCGCTGTAATCATCAGACACACAAGACAGACCTCTCTTCTAAGGAGATTGAAGTATGGCCCGTCTCAATAAGCATCTGACCAAACCCCACCTGGCTGCTCTTAAGGAGAAGCTGCACGCGGAAGCCGAGAGAATCCGCAGCAACTTCACCGTGAAGAAAGCAGAGTACGAGAGCGCAACTCTCGCAGGCGCGAAAGACGAAGTGGACGCAGCGAACGACAATATTTTGTTGGCCGCAGATATGCGTTTCTCTAACCGTGAAGCGCTGTATTACAAGAAAGTGCTCAAATCACTCGCAAAAGTCGACTCAGAGCAGTACGGCATGTGCGATGACTGCGGCGGCGAAATCAGCTTCACACGATTGCTGGCCCGGCCGACTTCAGAAATGTGCATTATCTGCAAAGAAGAATCGGAAAGAGAAGAAAGTCAGAACTACCATGACCGTCGCTCTAAATCCCTCGGCCGTGAGATGACTGTTTCCGCTCCTCTGTGATCGCTTACGTCATTCCAGAAAGTACCGACGACCGAATTTTCATCAAAGCCTCCCAAGCACTCGCTGCTGGGAGGCTTCTTTGTTTACCCCTCGATACAAATTGGGTCGTCCTCGCCGATCCCTTCGTCAAAGAAGGCGTCGATAAACTGTATCGCTTCCGTCATGTAGAAAACACCAAGCACTTCACGGTTTTTTGCGCCGACTTCAAACACGCTTCTGATATTGCCTACATCGATGACGCCGCTTTTCGTCTGCTCCGCAGAGTTGTGCCGGGTTCCTACACGTTTATTTTTAAGGCGCAGAAAAAAATCATCAAACATTTGAAGGCTTCAAAAGTTGATCACGAAGTCGGTTTGCGCTTCCCTCACTCTCCGATTCTCAAACGTTTGCTAGAAGTGCATGGAAGTGTGGCTATCGGAACTCATGTGACCGCCGACATGCTGCCTGATCATGACGAACTCACACCCATCTGGTCTGGATTGATTGAAGACGCATTTGGCCAGCAATTGGATATGATTCTCGACCCCGGCGAAACTGAATTCACCGGGCCCACGACCATTATCTCTTTTAGTGAAGGCGCCCCTGAACTCGTCCGTGAAGGTCATGGACGGATAGATCTCTTCGGATTCTAAGTTCGTGGCGCCTTGATGATCTTTTCGTGCACTTGTGGCCATGGACTCTGTAACGGTGTGGTCCAAATATCAATCGACTCTTCGGCCCACTGAGCTTGAACTTCTTGAGCGCGTGGCCCATAGCATTTTGGCTCAGAGCTCGATCCACCAATCGTGCATGAGTGAGAGCGGTTGTAGTTAGCGTCCTCTTGACGAACAATCGCTGCCATCGCAGAAAAATTAGGTTGCCCTACAATAGGGTTGGATTCTCTCGATTCAACACGCCAGCTACCTTGAGAATTGGGGCCTGCTTGATTGATGTTGTAACTGCCAACGTTGGCCTCTTGGTACATGGTCACTTTACCACCGTTGCGAGAGTAAATTCCCACACTCAGGGCCGTGAGATTCATCGTATGGCTCGGACGACAGCCATCATGAACGACGTACACTTTGCTGTTGCGGTAAATGCAACTCAAGTTACCACCAGGAGTTACCTGTCCGTTCGCATCTAAGACAGGATCAATATAGTCACGACCAACGTACACGAGAGGCTCGCTGAGAATATCTTGAAACGCTTCTCCGGGAGTGTAGAGATTCAGTGCCGGCGCTGGTGGCTCGACATTTGAACCATCGGCTTGGCAGTCCCAACAAGGAGCTCCTGTCGCCCAACTGGCCTCATGAATTTTTTGTACGCCTTTAACGACATCTTGCGGCTGCTGGGCCCAAGCACTTGTTACGAGCAACATTAAACACAGGATTTTTTTCATCTAGAGTCCCTCAATTGAAAAACGACGCTGACTGCCCGTCGCGGGACACGCGGTATTTAAAACTGTCACCATCTGTGCATCTGTCTCGGCAAGCAAGCGTCCTTCCGCGTCCCACAAACGGGCACGAGGAACTTGGCACACACGATTGCCTTGGCGAACTTCGGCTGTCGCATCCCCACCAGCGCTCGTTGGAAAGTCGTAACGATGATCCACACGAATGCTAATGCCGCGACCGGTGTAGCTTACATTCGGTGGCGGTCGGGTGAAGCGATCCATGATGGTGCTGAAAGGACCTTCTTGCAGTACTCCTCGTACCACTTGACCGGTCGTCTTGTTCATCACCACTTCTTCACCGGTGGTCAGCGTGATGCTGACCTCATCGCCGTTTTCAACGGCCACAGGTTGACCGTGGCGAGGAAGCAAAAACATCATCGACTTACCATTATGGGAGTCTTGATCTGAAATCCCATCGTGGAAATAGAGGTAGGTTGCATCGCGAGCACCATCTTGAGAAACAATTTGTACTTCACGGTAAGGTCTTCCTCTCGTGTGAAAATTGAATCCCGACGGAGTTGGGGTTGTGTCACCACCACAATAGGTATGTGAGCGGTATTGTCCCATTCCACCGATACAGGCCACTTCACGCGCACGTTCACGAACAAAACCTACAAGTGGTACTGTATTACTGGTCACTTGTCCGTCTGGAATATCAACCAACACTCGTACGCCTTGACTTGGATCACAGTCAATCGGCGCATGGCCCGCATCACGAGCGGCTTTATTGATCTCCACTAAATTCTCAACGACAGCAATCTCAGCGGAGACATCTCTTTCGATCGGTCTCGCGCTGTCACGATTAGCCGCTTTCAGCGAAGCACTCACAATCTCAAGACGACGACACATTGCTGTTGTTCTTTGTGCGCCTTGGGAACAAATACGATCAACTAAGTCGAACAATGCTAATAAATCTTGTTCACGACTTTTAGCTTTCACTTCGTCCAGCACGTCCGCCAAAGTTCTTTCTTTCGATCTAAAATTTTGATTACAATTTGAGAACGCAAGTTGCTTGTCCTCGCTCGATCTGACTGACGCACAAACACCCTCACCAAACAGTAAAGGCTGACATTGCATTTCGTCGGCGGCACAACTTCCTTGCGCATACTGACTCTCTTCAACTACCGATGGACTTCGACAAGACCCACCCACTTGACGACTAGGCCAGCCGGCAAAAATACAATTCATCACTTCTTCGGCCCAGGCCTCAGAAAAAAAACTCCACTGCTTCACAACACTATCGCTGTGAAGAGCTTCATATTTTTCGATCCAAGCACGGTACTCTTTAAGCAAAGCCAATTGCCCGCGTCGGTCTTGAGTCTTCCACGCTTCGCGTCCGCGGCCCGCATAGGCCGTGAATGTGAGCGTGAATAGGATGAAAATCAGCAAACTTCGCATGGGACTCCCCAAGTATTCCTATCGGAATGCAGGCTAGCTACTTGAAAACCCGAGTATCAAACTCTGTAATTAAGACGATGTTAGCTTTTCTCTTTCAACACCCTGAGAACTTAAGGGCATACTGAGTCTCATGAAACTGTGGCTCGCTCTTATTCTGCTGCTCCCTGCCCTCGCCCGTGCCACGGACGAACTCCGTCCTTTTGCCACCGATGGCTGCACCCTTTCACCCGACGGCACCCCTCGCAATCGCACGCTCTGGCGTGAATGCTGTGTGGCCCACGATCTGCGGCTGTGGGGCGGCGGAACGAAGACTGAACGGGTAGATGCAGACGAAAAACTCTTCAGCTGTGTAGAAGAAAAAGCCGGCCGAACAATTGCCAAAATTTTTCTCGCCGGTGTTCGCCTCGGCAGCCACTCGCCTTATAAGATCCCCGCTAAAGTCTGGGGCAACGCTTGGTATGACCGCTCCGGCTACCGCGAGCTTCCGTCAGCTGAAATCTTGCAGCTCATCGACGAACTCCCTCTAATCGATGTCCCTGCCGAGATCCGCGAGGCCTATTTGCTGGAACTCGAGGCCCGTCTGACTCTAAGCCAAGAAGTTTTTTCTCACCCTTAAGACGTAGCCTCCCCTCTGAGGCTATAGTCCTCCCCATGGAACTGACCCCGGCCACTCAAGAGATTCTCCAGCAATACACTGGTCTGCGCGACAACGACGCGGGCCCGGACTCGTTTATTGCCGACTCCTCACGCGTGGTGATCAAGTTGCTCGAGTCGGGACTCGAAGTTCATTCACTGCTGGCCACCCAAGAGTGGTTTGACGACAACGCCGCAACTCTAGGAAAACTTTCTGCGCCGGCACTCTACTTTGCCTCTCAAGAAACGCTCAAAAGCATCGTGGGTTTCACCCTTCATCAAGGTGTCATGGCCCGTGCGCGTAGACCGGCGGATGTGCCTTTGGAAGACCTTCTGCCGGGACCGATCCTCGTCATGGATGGCATCGCTAAGACTGACAACGTGGGAGCCATCATTCGCAACGCTGCCGCTTTTGGCATCACGAGAATTCTCGTTGATCATCGCACCTGCCACCCCTTCCAGCGTCGCGCGGTGCGGACGTCGATGGGCAACGTGTATGGCATGAAGGTGCATCAGACATCTGATCTTCCGGGCGCATTGCGGACCCTCAAAAGTCATGGGGTCCAGATCGTCGGATTCGAAAATCGCCCGCAGGCCGTGGATCTCCCGACCTGCTCATTTGCCGCCAGCAGCGCCATCATTATCGGTAGTGAAGCTGAGGGTATGGCCCAGGACGTTTTAAATGAGGTTCAGACCCTCGTGCGCATTCCCATTGACCAAGAAGTCTACGCCCTGAACGCCGCCTGCGCCTCGGCGGTGGCACTTTACGCCCTGACAAATCAAGCTTTTCAGGGCAGGATCTGAGTATGAAAACACTTCTTTTAGCTCTCATTCTCAGCCTTCCCGTTTTTGCCCAAGAGGACATCGCGCGCGAACTTAAACGCGTAGAGAATGTCCAAGGCACGATTGCTCGCCTCGAGCAGTTTTCAAAAAATTACTTGGGATTACCCTATGGCTACAACGGCCCATTAGGTGAAGGCACAACGGCTCGCTACGACCAAGACCCTCTGTGGCGCTTCGATACTTACGACTGCACAACATATGTCGAAACCATGATCTCGTTGGCGCTCTCATTGACTCCCGAAGAGTTCCAATCCCACATGCGTGAAATCCGCTATGAACGCGGCATCATCGACTACTTCTCACGTAACCACTTCACCAGTTTGCAGTGGGTTCCGAACAATATCGAAAACGGCTACCTCAAAGACATTACTCGCGAGCTCGTTCCAGCATCTGTGATTAAAGTGGCCCGTTCTTTGGCCGATCAACCGCGCCACTACCGTGCGAAGAAACTCGAAGAACTCCGGGTGTTTGATGTTCCCCGCGAATCATTGCCGGCACGTCTTGAAGAATGGCAGGAAGAAGGCTCACGCCTGCCGGCCCTGTGGACTGAACTTGATTACATCCCAGTAGATTGGATTGTGGCCAACCCCGCTCCTCTTGCTCGTATTCCTAACGGCAGTGTGGTCAACTTTGTTCGTCCCAACTGGGACCTCACCTCTTCCATCGGAACACATCTCAACGTTTCTCACCAAGGCCTGATTTTCCAACGCGACGGCAAGAGCTGGCTCCGCCATTCATCTTCAGCGGCACCTCATAACGTGCGTGAAGAACTCTTTATCGACTACTTACGCAAGTACGTCGGCCACGCGACTCTCAAGGGCATCCACCTGATGAGTGTTCAATAACCTGTAATTTGTACAACTGATCTATCTCTTAAGTGCGCCATCCCTTAGGATGGCCGCCTATGAGAAATATCCTCACTTTGGCACTCCTGTGTCTGACGGTCGTCGCATGCTCAAAAGGCAGCCCCGGCAATCAGCGTAAAAAGATCAAGCTCACACCTGAAATGGTCGACGCCGTGATGTCGCAGCAGAACATCAGCTGTCCCTCAGGTGACTGCCCGGATGCCGTGGCCCGACTCTTCGTAATTAATTTTAAAGACGCTGATGAAAGTGCCAACTGTACTGGCACACTTATAGGTGAGAAGTTGTTGCTCACCAATTCACACTGCATTGATATGGGCTCTCTGGAAAAAGTCTGCGACGGATTCTACGCAGTCTTTAAGACAGAGCTCGGAGGCCATGAGGTGGCCCGCTGTGAAAAGGTCCTCTACCGCAACACTCACCGTGCCCGTAATCGCCGTGATCTTGCAGACGATGACTACGCACTGATTGAACTCGATCGCACTGTACGTGCCAAACCGCTTGAGATCGCCCGCGAAGGCTTTGCCCCTGGTGACAAAGTTCATCCTTATGTCATTGATCACATCAGCGCCTTTGACTCACGCATCGTGAAACTCAGCTGCACAGTTTCTGCCGAATCATCAAACGGCCGTGATAATGCTCTCTTGAATTGTCCGGCTATCGGCGGAAACTCAGGCTCAGCTATTTTTGATACAGACGGTCGCGTGGCCGGTGTGCTGTACGCAGGTGAAGACACCACCGTGGACGAAACCTCCGCTTACGACGTGCGTGTCGCAGCTCCGACGATTTCTTTAGGTTTCTCCATGGACCGCATCTTGGAAGATCTCGACGCCTGGCTCTAAGTCGACATTTGTAAGAATAATTCGCCCGCTCAGGGCCACCTTGTCCCTATCCTGGGATGTCTCTTCGCTGATAGTTTTTAAGTATTCATTTTTAACGGAGGACCCTCATGCGTCTGTTTCTCGTGCTTTCACTTTTCTCATTCACCGCTTTTGCACAAGTCATCGACATTGATATCAACGGTCGTCCCTACAGCTGCACGCCTCGCAGCGGTGGTGGAAATCCCATGGAGTGCATCGAAATCGCCTATGCAGGCCCCTTCACAAGAAACGAAGCCACTCGCCTCTGCGCGGGCGCACGCAACGACGGGCCCGCTCGCTGCGCTCTCAAGGCCTACGCTGGACCGTTTACCCGTGATGAATCTCTCAATCTTTGCACCGGCGCCTTCAGCGTAGGACCTGCTGACTGTGTGATCAAGGCCTATGCTGGTCCGTTCACTCGTGATGAATCATTTCGTCTTTGCAACTCACCTTACGCAACTGTATCAACAGCCGACTGTGCACTTCGTGCCTACTCGGGTCCTTACACTCGCGAAGAAGCACTGCGGATGTGTCAGGGAAGTAAGTCTCTTGAAACAGCCGAACTCCTCAACAAAGAAGAGTCCGACCGCCTGTTGATTGAAGTAAACGAGAAAGCTATGCGTGAAGGGACTTACAAGCGTTAAGCTTTAACTTTTCCAGTTTTCAGTTGGTGGGCGAGATCGTTGTATCCGCCCACCAGCTTGCCTTCTACAAAGACCTGCGGATAAGTCGCCCATCCACTCCAAAGTTTAATGGCCAAACGTTTTTTCCAACCGCTCACATAACTGCCGTACTGTAGGTATGTGAACGGGATGCCCGCTTCATTAAGTGCTTTGCGCGCTTTACGCACGAAAGGATTGTGGGCCATGCCCACCACCACCACTTTGTTGCTGCTAACAGCAGTAGAAACTTCCTTCACCACATCAGCGTGATAAGCACCAATCGTCTTGGCCGCTTCGGGAAGCAATTGATCATTCGCTAGTGTTACACGTGTCATTGAATTTCCTTGGTATGTTCGAACTGACGTTCGACTAATTTGTGATAGGTGCCTTGGGTTTCATTCATCAGCTCAGCATGAGTGCCCACCTGAACGACTGTTCCATTTTGCATGACGAGAATCTTGTCCGCGCGCTTCACCGTTGAGAGTCGATGGGCGATGATCAGCGTGGTGCGCTTACCGAGCAAGCCTTCCAATGCTTTTTGTACCAAATGCTCACTCTCTGCATCCAATGCACTGGTGGCTTCATCAAGAATGAGAAACTGGGGATTTTTCAACAGCGCACGCGCAATCGCCACACGCTGTTTCTGTCCACCAGAAAGCTGCACTCCCCGCTCACCCACCAATGTCTGATAGCCATCTGGAAATCCAGTGATGAAATCATGTGCATAGGCCAGCTTCGCTGCTTGCATAACTTCAGCTTCAGTGGCTTCGGGTTTTCCATAGCGGATATTATCAAAGAGAGATTCTGAGACGAGCACGGGCTCTTGCGAAACCAGACCAATCGCTTGGCGTAGAGTTGTCATGGAGTAGTTCTTCACATCCACGCCATCCACCAAAACGCTGCCTTGTTGGACATCATAAAAACGCATCAACAATTGCACCAACGTAGACTTCCCTGCGCCGGATGAACCCACCACCGCGACCGTTTCTTGCGGGGCCAGTGTGAAGCTCACACCTTTTAAAACAGGGAGCTCTGTCCGCGCAGGATAAGCAAAGTGCACATTACTAAATTCAAGACTGCCTTTGATGGGTCGCTCAATCAGAGCTCCATCATTCATGCCTGGAGTCTTTTCAAGAATTTCAAAGATCCGTTCGCTCGCTCCAAAGGCCGCCATGAAATCTGTCCAGAGACTGCCGAGCATGCCCACTGAAAATCCGACCGTCATTACATAGAGCAAAAACGACGTCAGTGTTCCCACGGTCATTTCACCTGAGATTACCATCGTACCGCCGTACCAAACCACAAACACCAATGAAGCGAGGCCTACTAATGAAACGACATTCGTGAACTGTGCGATGACGCCAATTTTTTCTTTGGAAAGTTGAAAGGATTTGTTGAGCCGCTCAATGTAGCGCGCTTTTTCAAACGGCTCTTGGGCAAAGGCCTTCACCGTGCGTACACCCGAGATGCCTTCTTCCGCCACACCCGAGGAAGCCGCGAGGGCATCCTGGGTTTTGCGCGAGATCGCTTTTACTTTTTTCCCAAAGCGCGCCCCGAAGAAACCCAGCGGCGGAATAATCACCAAAATAAAAAAGGTCAGTGTGGCCGAGGTCATAAACAGCATGACTAATCCGCCAACGGCCTGAGCAAGTGCACGTACCAGCATAGAGATGTTCACGCTCAAGGCATTTTGCAAAACGGCAGTGTCACTGGATAGACGCCCGAGCAGCTCGCCGGTTTTTTGTCCGTCAAAGAAGGCCATGTCCTGCGACAGAATTTTTCCGAAGAGATTTTCTCGCAAGCGCTTTACGGTACGCTCACCGGCCAGTGTGAAGAAGTAGTAGCGCAAGGCCGAGGTCACAGATTGCAACAGGAAGAGACCGAGAGCAAAAAACGCTGCCGTATTCAACTGCGACTGGTCTTTCTGAGCGATCGCCTCGTCGATGATGCGCTTAATAGAGTGTGGGTAGGCCAACAAGGCGGCACTGCTAAGAGCGAGAAACAGCAGTCCCCATCCCAGTAAAGGCCATTCGTTGCGACTTAATTGCAGAAGTTTCTTCCAAGTTTTCATAAAGTCATATGTAAGGTCTACTTTACATTATGTAAAGTTTAGTTTACATTGCCCTTATGAAGCTCTCGAACTCAATTAAGCTGCTGCGGCAGCAACATGGTGACCTTTCTCAACAGCAGCTCGCGGAGCTGGTGGGTTGCTCACGCCAAGCAATCATTGCCATTGAGTCGGGGAAGATCAATCCGTCAGTGGAGACGGCGCTGAAACTCTCACATGCGTTGAATACGCCAGTGGATCAACTCTTCGCCTTGCAAGAAGGCGAAGAGAAGGAATGTTTCTGCGATAAGATTGCTGATTTTTTTAAGCGCTTGAAGAAAGCCTAAAATCCGAGAATGTCGACGTACGTAATACCTTGTGCCAGAGACGAATTCGACTTCGCTCGCTGACCTTTGATCATGATCTTTTTATCATTGAAAAGATCTTTCAAGGCCGTGCGAGAGATAACCTTGAGTGCTTCGTTATCATTTTGCTCACGCAAAGCAGTTAACAAAACATTATCCATGCGGCTGTGAGCGTAGCTCAAATCAAGGGTCACACGGTATGCATTCGGAACAATTTCAGGGATCGTTGCAGACATAAAGTCTCCTTAAAGTTCTATAAAGCGCATCTCGAATTCCATGGCACTCACCGTGCAAAACACGGGTAAGGCAGCGCGATCATTCATGACGACTGGCTGTTGTGTAACACAGTTCTTAGGGATTTCGAAACTCACCATTTCATCATTCTTCACAACGTCGATGTATTGGGTGTTAATCTTCGTACCATCCACCACTTGGAGCATGGAATCCCCCAAAGGAAGGTTGATCACCGAGGCAATCAAGTCCTGGGCAGTCAGGAAGTCAAAGCGGTCAACCGTGCTGTCCTTACGAGAAATGAGTTTCCCGGCGAAGTCATATTGCAGATAAATCAGTTTTTGGAACGAGCGCAAAACAGTGAGATAGCCTTGAGCATTCTGCTGAGTTCCTAAGATGTCCAAGAACGGATCAAAGCGATCGGTTTGCTGGAAACGCAGACGTACGCCATTGATGACATATCCACGGTAATCAAAAGCGGTGAGCATGCTCTGGAGGATAAATTTATCAGTTCCCCACAATTTTTGCTTCTGACTTCCCAGTAGCATGAGGTCATCGAGTCCTGCCCAACTCGCCTGCTGAGTAACAGCGTCTACCCAAGCCGTTTTCTGGCCAATCTTGACCAACAACTTGCCGTCTAGGTAGTGCAGCACTTGATAACTTGGAAGAAAGCGCAGACCGAGAGACTTAACCCACAACTCAGGCTTCTCAAACACTACGGGCTCATACTTCCACCCCGTATCTGTCTTGATAGGACGCAACTCGTAGAGGCGATTAGCTTTACTCGTGACATCTGAGTCCCACGGAGTCTCTGTGGGAGGCGCGAAGCCATAGCCCAAAAACTTAAAGACCGGCGGAGCATCTTTCTGCGTGATCACTTCAAAGTCATCGTAATTCAAAATCGTCAATGAGGGCTTGAAAGTCGCCGGTGGAGTCAGCGCATTCATGGCCATATCCAAGAACTGGTACTGCAAATGAGTCTTGTCACAGAGTGTTTCAAGCATCAATTCGTTCGGGCCCACTTTATCCAGATTGATCTGCCACACACGTAAGAATGTGCAGCCATTTACCAACGGTAGCGTGCCTAAGGCTTCACCTTCACGGTAAACGACAACATCCTTGCCAGGAATATAGTACAGCGGTTCAGGATGGTGGCCTTTAATTGCATTCAAGGTGAGGAAGCGACTACGAGCACCGAGACGCGTCTCCACCACCAATGGAGTGGTTTGCTGAACAGAGAGAGTCTTGAAGGCAGGTTTCAAGGTACGCAAAACTTTTAATTTCAGAGGAGTCGTTTGGGTTCCAGCAGAAATCAAACAATTTACTTCGCGCTCCGAGAGAGCGACTCGCCCACTGAATGCCAATGTCTGAGTCTCTTCAGTCTCCAAGGGATTCAATGCTCCCTGAGTCTTAATCATCTGCGCTTCGTCGCAAGTTACACGTACGGCCAACTTCTTAGAAGGCCGCCAGAAATTCTTAAAGTTGATCTCTAGAGCGAAGCGGCCCTCATCATCGACACGCACACCATGCAGCCCTTTCAGCTGCGGCAACACGAACGCAGTAGGAGCAACATTCAAGGCGCGATCTATGCGGAACAGACCTTTCAGTCCACTTTGAGCCACCGAAGCATCCGCCGTGAGCATCAACCGGGCATAAAGAGCATTCAACGGCTCGTCAGGATAAACACCGCGAAGAAGAGCCAGGCTGGCACTGATGAATGGGGCCGCTTGCGAGGTGCCATTTTTATAATCGTAACCTTTGCGGCTGATATGCAGTGGAGCAATGGTCAGTGGAATGGTGCTGAGAATTTTTTCACCCGGTGCAAAGAGATCGACCTGACTTCCCCAGTTTGAAAAGCGCGCCACGTCTCCGTTGGCACGAAGTGCGCCCACACAGATCACACCTTCTAACTGGCAGGGATAGATGGTGGCACGTTGCGAGCTATTGCCCGCGGCTGCCACAACTGCCACGCCCTGAGCGATGGCTTTTTTAATCACTGCTTCAAGTTCTGGCGTCATGAATGAACGAGGCCAGCCCACACTGAGATGAATCACATCTACGTCGCGTGAGAGTGCGTACTCAAACGCTTTCGTTAAACGAGTAGGCAATGGTGGAGTGTCTTTTGGGGTATTCGTGCCTTCACCGGGTGCAAAAACATTCAAAGGAAGAAACTTAAACT
>JAKFUR010000080.1 GCA_021732585.1 Bacteriovoracaceae bacterium | reverse complement strand
TCAGGCCTAACGGAAGGTCGCCGGGATTGGGAGTAGGACGAGGCATAGAGAGGGGATAGGCCCCCCTCTGAAAACCGTCCAGCGGTCATGGAAAAAATACTCGGTTTATCCCTCTTATTGGGCCTTTAAGCTATAGTGCGCCCATGGACTTAGTGATTGAAAAAGCGCGCCTCGACGATGTGGACGAGCTTTTAAAACTCTACTTTGAGATTTACGGCGCGGACTATCCCGTGAAGTACGGCACTGACCGTACGCTCATGGCGCATACTATTTCGTCTGAAGCCTATGTATGGCTTGTGGCCCGTGATGTTGAAAAAAATAAAATTGCCGGCTCCGTCGTGTTCGAACTTGATCGCGCTGATCGCGTGGGGAAAGTTTCTGCGGCGGTGGTGAAGCCCACGTACCGCGGCCAAGCGCTGGCAACACGCATGATCGGCCCGATGGTCGAAGAGCTCCTCGCAGAAGGCATCGTCGACTCCATGTACACCACGGTACGAACTGTGAGCATGGGCCCACAGATGATTTTCATCAACTGCGGATTTCTTTCTCTTGGTATTTTTCCAAACGCTCATAAACTCACCGATTACGAAACCTTCACACTCTTTGCGAAATTTGGTAAAGGCGTTCTTGAGAAGCGCAAACCGATCCGCACCCACGGCAAGCTCGCTCCCATCTACGCCGTTCTGAATAACGAACTCAATGAGCGCGGACTCCCGGTGGGGTCAGTCACTTTTGATGCGCCGGCCTTGTTGCCCGAAGAAAAATCCGACGTGAAGTTTGAATGTATCAATGCGCCCAACCACGTGAAGCGACTCTTTCAAAAAACCTTCTCGGATCCTTACGATCGCTTCTATCCTTTCCATGATCCGAACACCTTGATCGAAACTCCTAATGGGGAAACGCAGATCTGGGCCCACCTCTCAAAAGGTGATGGCTACTGTGCCATCGTGAATTTCGGTCGTCCGGTTTATGAATTGCGAGGCATGTTTCGCAATCTCATGCGCCTCTTGCGTGAGCAAGGCGTATCTTACATTGAAGTATTGATAAGCGTTGAACATATTCGTTCCATAGAAGTGCTCATCCAGTCACAATTCCTACCGTCAGCACTTTATCCGGCTATGATGAGTCGTGACGGATACCCGATGGACTTTGTGGTCATGAGTCGTACCGTCGAGCCGTTGAATTTCCGCGGCATCACTATCGATAGTTCGTTTAAGCCGTATATGGATCAATACGTCGAGCTGTGGAAGAAGATGCATCTCGATACTCTCGAAGTATTTAATGATTATGAATGATTTAATCGTTCCTGATCTTTCTCGCTTGGCGGCCGTGCAAAAAGTCTCCATGACCTGCGCGAAGCCTTACGATTCAATGTTGGAGGTTGATTTCCTCCAATCCATGCGTGAAATCACCGCCTGGCACATGGAGAACTCGCTTTTTTACAGAAAACTTGCTGAGCAAGAAAATTTCACACCCGCCCAAATCAAAACCAAAGCTGACCTCGCAAAAATCCCAACGGTGCTGGCGCATTTTTTTAAAGAGCATGAAGTCTTGTCTGTGCCGCGCGAAGACGTAGCTCTTCATCTCACGTCATCGGGTACCACCGGACAGAAGTCCCAGGTGTTCTTTGATAACTGGAGCATCAAAGCTCCCCAGACCATGCTCGATAGAATTTTTGAACATTACGGTTGGGTGACACCGGAACAAAAAGTAAATTATCTCCTCTATACCTATGAGACTGAAGAAGGTTCAAAACTCGGCACCGCTTACACCGACCACTATCTTTGTAAGTACGCTCCGGCCGATGAAGTGAGTATCGCTCTTCGTTTGCAAGGGGATGGCTCACACAATTTTGATTTCTCTGGCGTGCTGGGGGCTTTGCGCCGGTTTGAAACCGCAGGTCTTCCCGTGCGCATCTTTGGTTTCCCGGCTTTCTTAGCTGAAACACTTGAGCGCATGGATAAACTGGGCCTCACCCTCAAGCTCCATCCTGATTCCTTGGTGTTTTTAGGCGGCGGTTGGAAAGGCAAAGCTTCAAAGGCGATTCCTAAAAAAGAACACTACACCCAAGCGACACGAGTCTTGGGAATTCCTGATGAACGTCTGCGTGATGGCTTTGGTTCAGTTGAGCATTGCATTCCCTATGTGGAATGTGCTGAGCATGAGTTTCATATTCCCGTTTGGTCAGAAGTTATTATTCGTGATGTGAAAACGCTGGGGCCAATCAAAGACGGCGTAGGGTTTTTATCTTTTGTATCGCCCTACATGACCTCTATGCCAGCGCACGCTGTTGTGATGGGTGATCTTGCTTCTTTGCATTCAAATTGTCCCTGCGGCAACACACGACCGTTCTTTAGACTGCAGGGCCGCGCAGGTACCACCCAAAATAAATCCTGCGCCATCGCTGCGGCAGAAATTCTGGGGAGGTCTTAAGTGAAGAATTCCTTTGAAGGTTTGGCGCAATTGACCGGTGAAGCTCTCAGTCTTCCGCTCTCAACCGGCGAGCTCTTAATCGCGTTCGCAAAATTTTCTGAAGGTTTAAATGACGGTGCGGAGTTTCGCACCAAGGCCACATCCATACTGAAGGCTGCGGATATTCCTGAGCATGAAATCACAGAAGGCCTCGATGGCATCAAGGCTTTTCTGCAAACGAAAGCTCTTAAGGCCAAACTTCGCCGTGAACTGGGCGATGAAGATCCCTTCGCTCTTCGCCGTGTGGATTTTCAGCAAGCGGTGTTTGAAGGCTGGGCTCCCATTGGTTTGATTGTCCACGTCGCTCCGTCAAACGCATGGACAGTAGGATTTTTGAGTGTGGTGGAAGGTTTGCTCGCCGGGAACGTGAATTTTTTAAAACTCTCTTCAAACGAATCTGAGTTTGCGATCGAAGCACTCACTCAGCTTGCGAAGTGCGAACCTACTGGTGCGCTTCGTGCCCGTATTCATGCCGCTCGCATTCCATCAAGCGACAAAGAGCAGATGAAGAATCTTCTCGCTCAAGCTGACGGTGTGGCTGCGTGGGGTGGTGAAGAGGCCATTCGTTCTTTGCGCGAGATGACGCCGGAAGGCGCACGCTTCGTGGACTGGGGCCCGAAAATTTCTTTTGCCTATTTCACACCGGCAGGAGTCACTCCTGAAGCGTTGATGGGTCTGGTGAAAGAAGTTTGTGAAGGGGATCAGCAGGCATGTTCAGCGCCACAGTGTGTGTATCTTGAAACTGATGATAGAGAAGCGCTCGAGGCTTTTTCACAAGCGCTCGCGATTACCTTTGAAGCGATGGCAGCTGAGATTCCTGCTCGCACGCCAGATATGGCGGAGCAAAGTGAAATCACCGTGGTCACGCGTATGCAGGAACTCAAGCGTGCCCTGGGCGAAGGTGACACGATCAAAGGTGAGGGCTGGCGTTTGTTGATTGATACGAAACCTGGTCTTCGCCCGTCGCCGCTTTATCGCAGCCTCTGGGTGAAGGCGATTACACGTAAAGAACTCATGAGTACCTTGCGTCCGCTGCGTAGATATTTACAAACAGCAGGCGTCTCTGCGACGCCGCTGGAAACAACTCAACTGACCTCACTCTTGAGTACCGCAGGTGTCCTACGAGTCACACCTATCGGCAGTATGATGGGTTCTTACGAGGGTGAACCGCACGATGGTGTTTTTGCACTCACTCGTTATGCTAAACGCATTTCTTTGCGTGGAGACGAACGCTTTCAGCAAATCGGCCGTCTCAGTGAATTGAAACCCACTCTCGCTGCAAAGCTCACGGGTAAGATTATGGGTAAAGAAGATTTCCAAGCGATGGAAGTCAGCGACGATATGGCCGCGCTCACTTTCCGCAGTGGCGGCAGTTCTGGCGCACCTAAATTTTCACGCTTCACGTACGCGGATTACCACGCGCAGATGCGTCTCGCCGGTTACGGCCTGTTAGCAGCTGGACTCAGCCCCGCGACTGATCGATGCATGAATCTTTTCTTCGGCGGTGGTTTGTACGGTGGGTTTGTGAGCTTCTTCACGATTCTCGAACAGCTTAAAGCCATTCAATTCCCCATGGCCGCGCTGCCTGAGCATGAAGCCGTTGGCGAGTCGATCGTCACCCATCGTGCGGATACATTGTTAGGAATGCCGTCGTACTTGGTACAGCTTTTTGCCGCCAACGATGCGCTCTTTAAGAAACATCGTACCGTAAAAAAGATTTTTTACGGTGGCGAGCATTTCCAAGAATCTCAAAAACGTCATCTCCAAGAAACATACGGTGTTGAGCTTATCGCTTCGGCGGCCTATGGCAGTGTCGATGCGGGGCCATTGGGCTATCAGTGCACGCACATGAAAGGTTCTGAACATCATTTGCATAATGATTCGCACACTTTTGAAATCGTCGCTTTGGATTCTGATACTCCGAGCGACAATGGCCGCCTCTTGGCCACCACGCATTTGCGTGAAGGTCAAAACATCCGCCGTTATGATTTAGGTGATCTGGTTCGTCGTTTGCCTGGTGTGTGTAGCTGCGGTCGTCCCGGGTTGCGCGTGGAGCTCCTCGGTCGTCATGGAGATGTGGTGCGAGTGGGCTCGTCATTTTTTAACTACGCTCGCATGAGCCGCATGCTTGCTGAAGAAGCGGGCTACGCCGGCGAGATGCAGCTTAAGCTTCTGCCTGGGGATAAACCAGGCGCGCCTGAGCAGATGGTGTTGATCCTTGATGCTTCCAAAGCACCCACCGACGAAGTCATCGAGAAGCTCTTTATTCAGCACGAACCGGATTTTAAAGAAGCAGTTCTACAAGACCGCGTGCTCGCTTGGCGTGTCGAGCGTGTGACGTCGGCGCAGATGGAGCGCACCGCGGGCAGTGGAAAGCTTATTCATGTGATTGACCGGAGGCTTGTATGAGCCTTCACAGTCTTGTGACGTTGGTACGTGAGAAGTCGCCGTTTTATCGCAATCTTTACAAAAATCTTCCCAGCAAGCTTCCGGCCAGTGAGAGCGAGCTCTTAGCTCTTTTGCCCGTTATCGACTCAGCTGAATTTTGGAAAGCGAACTCACTGCAAGACAACACGCTTCTTACGGCCCCCATGAATGACGGCATCGTGTTTAAAAGTGGCGGTACCACCGGTGCGCCGAAATTTTCTGTTTTCAGCCGTGCGGAGTGGACACACTTCTGCCGTACGTTCGGTCGCGGACTCACAGCAGGCGGATTACAAGAAGGTGAGCGCGTCGCTAATTTGTTTTATGCGGGCGAGCTCTACGCATCGTTTATATTCATCATGAAATCTTTTGAAGAAGCTACCAAGGGCAGTTTGCATCTTCCGCTCGGTGGTGCGACATCTCCTGAATCTGTCCTTCAAACCATTCGTGATCTCAATGCCACAACTGTCGCCGGCACTCCTACACTTCTCGTGCAGCTCGCTGAGACCATGGTGAAAGAGGGCGGCAAGGCGCCAAGTCTTAAACGTTTACTCTTTGGCGGTGAAAGTCTCTACGAAGACCAACGCGAGCGTTTGCTAGAAGTTTTTCCCGGTGTCACCATTCAATCTATAGGCTACGCCAGCGTGGATGCAGGTCTCTTAGGTTATGCAGATCAAACGTGCGCGCCGGAAGAGCATCGCACTTTTGGGGCGGAAACCATTTTTGAAATCATCGACGAAGCCACCGGCCTTGCCATTGATGCCTTAGGCGTTGAAGGTAAAGCCTTTGTCACATATCTCGATCGTACTCTTATGCCGATTGTTCGTTATCCGGTAGGGGATCGCGCAGTGTGGGTGGAAGAAAAGGGCGCCCATGCGGATCGTCGCTTCAAACTCTTAGGTCGCAGTGAAGAGGCTGCGCGTGTAGGTCCCGTTTCTATCTTTTACGATGATGTTCGTGAGATTTTTCATAGCGCAGGTTTTTCGATTACAGGTTTTCAGCTCATCACCAAACATTTTGAACGCAAAGATCAATTAGTGATACGCTTGGCGCTGGCGCATGAGACTCCAGCGGCGAACTTAGTCACTGCGCTTCTCAAAGCAAGACCTATGCTCAAAGAAGAAGCCGAGCGTGGCAATATTCATTTGCCCGTGTTTAAGATCGTGAATCACAGTGAGTTAGAAAAAAATCAGCGGACGGGTAAGATGAAGCGCGTAATTGATCTGCGCCAGAAATAAAAAAGCCTCCCGAAGGAGGCTTGAGAATTACTTCGTTATGCAAGTTCCCGCGTAGGCCGAGCCGTCTTTGAAACGCAAGGTCGACGTGAATTTGTCAGGGAAGTTCACCACAAGATTCATGTAAACAACTTCTTCTTCCTTATCGACTGATGTCAAAACAAAGAATGGGAACTTCGTGAGTTCGCCGGCCGGGAACACAGTGATGGTGCCTGTGCGAACGAGATTCAATTCTGTGGTCTCAGTGTCACGACCGTTCGGGCGGATGCTGAAGTCGAAAGCTTTGTCTTCGAAGGTGGTGGCTTCATCGTCAACGTTGAACTCGATAGCGAATTGATTGCGGAAAGCTTGAGAGATCATTTTGCATTCAACGGCGACGGTTTTTGCCAAGGCCGGAAGTGAAAGCATAAGGGCGAGTGCGAAAAATTTCATAAGGGTCTCCTCGTTAATTGCTGTTACCATAACGCCGGATTATGTTTGAAAGCAAGGTTTTAGAATCCAGCTTGTTCCGCTTCTAACAATGCGAGAGGAAGGGGGAGTTTTTCCCACCATAACTTATGCTTTTCACGTAAAGATTTGTTCTCGCTTAATTCCTCGGCCCACACTTCTTCACGGCGCGCCAAAAGATTCTGATCTGAGCCGCAGCTCTTGCCTTCACTTTCATTAATATCAGTCGGATTAAAACCTAAGCAGCCATAAGGCTTCACTTCACGAGGAATGGTGCAGCCGTGATTTTTGCCGGCAAAGAAAGGGCAATCATAGGTGCGGCGAAGATAAGAGCGCTTTCCGTTGCCGGGAATTTGATCCAAACGAAATTTTTGTACCGTCGCTTGAAGTTCGATTTTTAGCTCTTCAGTCCAGCGACCTGTCTCACGCAGATACTGCAAGACATCTTGAGTTTCGAGTGGCGTGGTCTGCATAGAGTTCGCCACGGCCGTGCAACAGTGTCCTGGACAAGCGGCGCAGTGCTTGCCTTCATCGGCTAAGCGTTGCATCTCGTGCAATAAGGGGAGGCGGCGATCAGCAGGTTGCATGACAGCTTAGATAGCTCATGTGAAAGCTATTTCAAAGCGCGAAATAGTTTTCCTAGTGGAGGAAGCGGCTTTTGATTAATCGTATCTTCAAAGGCTTGCGCGAGTTCTTTTTGGAATTTACGAATAGTTTTAAAGATCTCTGTCGCTGTGACATTCGGATCAAGAGAAAAGTCACAGGCTTCTGAGCGCAGAATGGTTCCAGCAACAACATTATAGAGTGAATCAGGAATAGCACCGGCATCGATTTCTAGCGCCCAGTCCATCACATCAGCCAGCGTGGCATCGGGCAATTGTTTCAAGAGCCAGATGAGATCAAAGACATCCTTCTCACTGCAACGACTGACCAGAGTGGCCGACTTCATCTTCAGTAAGGTTGTTAAGTCAGCAACGACAACTTTATTTGTGAGAGTGACCATCTTGCCCACACGAAAAAGATTCGCGTCGAGCACAACATCAATGGTGAATGCGTGTCCATCTAAAGTTGCATAGGACTTAAAGTAGTTCGGCGTATTTTGCAAAATATCGAGCGTGGCGCCTATGTCTTTGAGTGACAAGGCTGCTCTCACCGCTGCTGTTTGTGCGCCGGAATCTTGCGTGAAAAGATCCATGTCATCAGAGCGACGATGGGCCGCATAGAAGCCAGCAATCGCGGTTCCACCCACTAGCGCACAGCCCTGGATGTTTTGCGCAAACAAATGCTCGATCGCCGCTCGCAGAGGTGTCGGCAGTGCTTTTTCCGCTAATTTGAAGTTGGGTTCCACTGCTGCTCCCAAACTTGATCCAGCAATTTGCGTGTGCCGGGATGAATGTGCATTTTATAAATAGGGTAGCGATCCCACAGGGCCTTCTTATTGCCTACAATACGTCCTGCCGTTACGAGACCATAAGTTTGCACCAGACGTGCCACCGCTGGGGGATGCCATTTCTTTGCGGCTAGCACCAGATCTTCCAGCGTGGGATAGAGCTTGTCCCAGTTGAGAGAGGTCTCGAGTTTTTTTTTCTCTGAGCCTGTCGTTGCTGGCAGTGGTGCGAGGAGTGTTTCCATTTTTACATTCAATACCAGAGCGAGTTTTTGCAAATGGTCGCTGCGTACATGGACTGTCTTTGTGGGATTGAGCCAATTGCTGATGGCCTGGCGGCTAACGCCGATTCTCTTCGCTAGCTGAGTAGGATTGAGTCGATGGGCCTTCATTAGAGTCTGAACGGTGGCGGTGTGCACAATAAAGATTATCGGCTGATTTAAAGTCAAAATCAACTAAACTTTACATTATATTCATATAAATCAATAAAAATCATAATGTTATGGTAAAAATAAATGATTAGCTAAAGTATTGTTTTATTGATGATTTGCGTTGCCGATAAAAGGCCCGTTCGGTAAAACCGAAGCACAACAATCCACCATTTGTTTTCTATGGGAGCACACAATGTCTGATGCTTGGTTTATGTGGGTCAAGACTCCGATCTTTTTCGGCGTTTTCGGTCTCGCACTCGCGGCGTTCTTCTACATGCGGATCATGAGATTGCCTTCCGGCAATGAAACCATGAACCGAATCGCGGGATACATCCGTGAAGGTTCAATGGCATTCCTCTGGCGTCAATACAAGGCCCTCGCAGTTTACTGCGTAGTTGTTGCCGCTGTTATTGTGTACGCCCTTGGTGGCGTGGCCGCTGGATCATTCATCCTCGGCGCTTTCCTTTCTCTTCTCGCTGGCTACATCGGCATGCGTGCCGCTACGTGGGCCAACTTGAAAACAGTGCAAGCCGCTCGCGAAGGTTCAAAGCCTAACGCACTTTTGACAGCTCTCGACGGCGGCGCCGTGATGGGTTTGTCTGTGGCAGCACTCGGCACCATCGGCATGGGTGGCATCTACCTCTGCTACGTTGATTCTCCACTTTTGAGCACTGTGCTTCACTCATTCGCCGTGGGCGCTTCATCGATCGCACTTTTCGCGCGGATCGGTGGCGGTATCTACACGAAGGCTGCTGACGTAGGATCAGACATCGCTGGTAAAGTGATCGAGAACATTCCTGAAGACGATCCACGCAACCCAGGTGTTATCGCTGATAACGTCGGTGATAACGTCGGTGACGTTGCAGGTATGGGCGCAGACATCTACGAATCAATGGTTGCGGCGGTGGTAGCGGCGATGGCGATTGCCATCACTTCAACTGAGTTGCCTACTTTGATGGCAGCTGCTGATTACCAAATGAACAAGACGGTAGCGGTTGGATTGCCTTTGATCCTCACAGCTGTGGGTCTCATCGTTTCTATCGTTTGTATCTTCATCGCACGTGCCATGAAGAACTTCCCAGCAGCGACAGTGTTGCGTGGTGCTTTGATCGTTCCACCTATCTTGTTGGCGATTGCTTCTTACATCATCATGGATTCTCTCGGCATCACTCAGTCGGTGACAGCGATCATGACTTTCGGTGCGATCGGCGGCGCTTTGATTGGTCTTGTGACCGATTACTACACGTCATCAACTCCCGTTATGCGCATTGCTGAAGCTGCGAAGACTGGCGCTGGTACCAACTTGATCCGCGGTCTCGCGGTCGGGATGGAATCAACCGCTCTTCCAATCTTCATCGTTTGCATCGTGGCGTACTTAGCTAATAAGTATCTCGGCCTGTACGGTATCGCTCTCTCAGCGGTAGGTATGCTCGGCGGTACAGCTGTTGTTATGACAGTTGATGCTTACGGCCCGATCTCTGACAACGCCGGCGGTATCTCTGAGATGTCTGGCCTTGGTAAAGAAGTTCGCGACATCACTGACGAACTGGACTCTGTTGGTAACACGACAGCTGCTATCGGTAAGGGTTTCGCCATCGGTTCTGCGATCCTCACCGTGCTTGCTCTCTTCTCAGCGTTTAACATTGAAGTGAACCACGTTCGTTCATTGAACAACCTTGGTGAACTCTCTCTCGTGCTTACTGATCCAAAAATCTTGATCGGTCTTCTCCTTGGTTCAGTTCTTCCATTCCTTGTTGGTTCAACAACAATGTTGGCAGTAGGCCGCGCAGCGGGTGCGATCGTTGAAGAAATCGGTCGTCAGTTCCGCGAGATTCCAGGTCTGATGGAACTCAAAGCTGAACCAGAGCCGAAGAAAATCGTAGATATCGCCACGAAAGCTGCTCTTCGCGAAATGATCCTTCCAGGGATGATCGCTGTTCTTGCTCCAGTTGCTGTTGGTTTCTTGATGGGCCCTGCTTCTCTTGCAGGCTTGCTCGCAGGTTCTCTTGCAGTCGGCGCGACCATGTCATTGTTCATGGCCAACGCTGGTGGTGCTTGGGATAACGCTAAGAAGTTCATCGAGAAAGGCAAATTGCCGGGCGAGAAGAAAGGTTCAGACACTCATAAAGCTGCCGTTGTTGGCGATATGGTGGGCGACCCGTTCAAAGATACTTCAGGTCCAGGCATCGCGATCTTGATCAAAGTTATGTCGGTTGTGAGCCTTATGATTGCTCCGTTGATCGCATTGCTTTAGGCGAACATAACCTTAGCGCCATCTGCGGCGTTGCCTGCGTCGGTTGGTTGTGCGGCTTACTTTTAGTAAGCCTCAGCCCTCCCTCCTTGGCACCTAGCATCTGTTTGCTAATGAGATGTCCGCAGGAAATAAAGACTAAGAAAAAGGCTCGCTTCGGCGGGCCTTTTTTATTCTTTGTGCGTTTCAAGATGAGCGAGTTCTAGCTTCTCTTCAACAACTTCAGTTTTAGTAATTAAAAAACCACAAGACCGATAGAGCTGGAGAGCAGGTATATTCTTCGCGGATGTCGAGACATGACAAGTAGTGAAGGAAGAATTTTTTAGAAGATGCATAAGGAGTGAGCGGCCAATTCCTTGCCTGAAGTGATGAGGATCAACAATCATTTTGTTGATCGTTACCCGTAAAGAATCCTGGCTAAAAAAGATGGCCCCAACGACCGAACAGTTTTTTAAATAAACGTAGACTTGATCATTTGCCGCGAGGAAATGTTCTAGAGTTTCTCGCAGTGGTGGCAGATCCTGGAATTGGATGAGATCAGCTTCTTTTTGGTAAGATCGAAGCTGCAAGTCGAAGATTTCTTTTGGCTCGCTTAGGTCGTCATTCTGAAGTTTACGTATGGTCATTTGAAAAACGACTCCACAGCGGCCACTTCTTCGACAACACAAACTTTAACCACAATCCTGCCATCTGCGATGTCAAAATCGCTGTGAGTACCAGCGTAGTGTAAAACGTTGAGTTGATCAGCTGTGATTCAAACGCAATTCCCGCCAGCACAATCCCAGGGCCACCGCGTGCATTGTTGGTGAGCGCGATGTTCACGATGTCGAGCGGCTTAAAGCGGGCGCACCAGGCAGCGAGTGCAGTACCAAAACATGACACCAAACTCGACCCAACAAAAAAAACAATCAGCTGCGTGAAATCAAATCCACGACCCAGAATCAGTTTGTGGCCGACCAAGGCAAAGAACAGTGGAATGAAAAACGCGCGGGCCACAGTGCCTATGGCTTCAAGAGAGGGTTCGAGATGCGTGCGCGAGGGGGCGTGAGCACCACCGATGACTCCGAAACCCGCAAGAAACGCGGCGAAGACAACGTTTACACCCAGGAGATGGCCAAGGCTGACATACACAAGCAAAACGAGCATAGGCCAAGCAGCGGGTGAGGTGCGCGCGACAAAATTTACGCGTGCTTGAGGAAGTTGCGCGAGCAGGCGTGGGAATACCAAGAGTCCCAACGCCATGAAAACTAAGTTAATCCCGGTATGAAGAATGATTTCATTGAGAGTATTTTTGCCAGAAGCCAGCACCTGCGCGAACGCCAGGATTCCCCAAAGTAGAATGTCTTCCAGTACGGCGGTGCCGAGGACTAGACCCGCAAAGCGCGTATGGAGAATTTTAAGATCATGGAAGATCCGTGAGAGCACCGGAATCGATGTCACACTGATCGCAATCGCAAGTACCAATAGCGTAGCGTCTCGTGAAGCAGCGGTGCCCATAATGCTTTCGAGGGGAAGCCAGTCTGCTCCCATGAGCACGAGCACAAATGGAAAACCTGTGCCCACCATTAAGAGCCATCCCATCACTTTTGAGTTTTGCCGGAAGCTCAGCTGGCGCGCCTCCGCACCCGCAAGAAACATCAACAGCATCAAACCGGTTTGTGAGAGAAACGCGAGAATGGTTTGCGAGGAATTTCCAAGCGCAGGGAGATGAGGGCCAAGCACAAAAGGCCCTAGCACCACACCGGCGAGAATCTCGCCGATGAGTTTGGGCTGGCGCAATTTCTCAAACAGAAATCCCAGCCCATGAACAGCGATGAGCATCAGCGACAGGGCGAGGACGAACGACCCTGTCTCAGATGTTGTCATTTCGTCTGCTTGTTACGGTAGCGCATGTTCAACAACTCAACTGTGAGTGAGAAGAACATCGCGAAGTAGATGTAACCTTTGCCCACGTGAGCGCCCATACCTTCTGCAACAAGCATGACGCCGATCAAAAGGAGGAATGAGAGAGCGAGGATCTTGATGGTCGGGTGTTTTTCCACGAAGCCGTTGATGGCACCGGCAGAAAGCAGCATGACGATCATCGAAAGCACCATCGCCACAACCATGACGGGGACTTGGTTTGCCATACCGACGGCGGTGATCACGGAATCGAGCGAGAACACGATGTCGAGGATAAGGATTTGGAAGAGCATCATCTTGGCGTTCACCTTCACGGCGGCTTTGGCGTCGGTGAGAGCGTGCTGAGGATCGCCTTCGACCTTGTGATGGATTTCCATGGTGGACTTCGCCACGAGGAACAGACCCCCGCCTAACAAGATGAGGTCACGGCCAGAGAACCCGTGTCCCATGACCGCAAACATATCTTCTTGCAGCGTCATGATCCAGCTGATGGAGAAAAGCAAAAGAACACGGATAAGAAGGGCAAGACCGATGCCGATGTTGCGCGTGCGGGCGCGATCAGCTTCCGGCAAACGGCCGACGAGGATGGAGATGAAGATGATGTTGTCGATGCCGAGCACGATCTCCATCAAAGTCAGGGTGGTGAGTGCGATCAAGACAGGGGCTGAAAACCAATCCACAAATTACCTCTCTCCAAAAAGTGATTCGATCCGAAACTGGATCGACGGCACGCGCCGGAAACTTTCTGCTTTAGGAAAGTCTAAGCTGGGACCGATTTCTCCGTAAAGCCATTGATTGCGCAAATTGCGACGGTAACGGACACCGAAGCCGTAACCGTTCATATGCCACGAGTCCTCGACGATGGAGCGGACGCGGAAGCTATAGGAAATACCGTCGTCGTCTGTGATCTTATGGATGAAGCTCGGCCCGTGCGAAGTGGTGAACTCTTTAGGCTCGATATACCATTCCTGTTCGTTCACGATCCGGAAGAGCAGGTCTTCAGTTAAATCGTGATCGTGGTGAATCGTAGTAGTTTGAATAACGCCCTGATCACTGACCCATGCAAGCTCTTCTGTGAAGCGTTGTATGAAGAAGGGGATATCCCAGTTTTTACGCAAGCGCGCACGCGTGAAAAAGATGGGCGGGTAGGAGACGTTCATGCCGGCGTCAGTTCGAAAGATCCACGGATTCTTCTCTTTCTTTTTACGACGTGCCTTGGCTTCGGGACTGTCTTTGTCTTTTTCGTCTTCATCAGCGCCTAAGAAAAATTCTTTCACTTTATTTTCCATCTTAGGAAAACGTATGTTCACCCGCACGGCGTAGTCATCAATGGGCTTTTTTTCGGCATAGATGGTGTAGGCGTAAGCCAAACGAATCCGTGATCGATTCAATTCGTCATCAGCGCGTTTTTCACCAAAGAATGAGTCGACGTTATCGGCGAGGCCAACGATACGGGAAGCCACTTCCTCTTGCGTTCCGTCCAAGAGGGCCGGAAGATGCTTGAGGATCGGGACATCTGAAAAAATGGTGTCGTTTTTCTTGGGTGACGCTTTCTTTTTTCGAACAACTTTTTTGGCGCGCCGTGGCGGCTTTATGCTTTTTAAGTGCGGGGGTGTTATCTGCATGGCCGGCTTAGGCGCCATATCGGGAGTGAATTTCAGTTCTTCGACCCAATTTGTGGGACGCTCTGTTTGATTGGTGGATGTGGTGGGTTTGAGAGGAACAAGCAGCTGACCCCAAGCTGAGGTCGACACCAAGGTCAGCATGAGGAGACAGAGCACCATTGGTAAATCGTAGGTGTTGAGTGGGGACTTGGTAAAGTATTGAATCTTGGAGTTTTCTACATAAAAAAAGCCACCCGAAGGTGGCTTTTCTTATATTTGGTAGTCCCATGGGGATTCGAACCCCAGTTACCGCCGTGAAAAGGCGATGTCCTAGACCGGGCTAGACGATGGGACCATAACCGTATTTCGATCATGGCTTTTTGAAGTGGTGATCTCGGGGTGACTCGAACACCCGACCCTCTCATTAAAAGTGAGATGCTCTAACCAACTGAGCTACGAGACCATTCAAAAAACAGAGACCCTAAAGTAATGGGGGGGCCAAGTCTTCGTCAAGGGCATTTTGAGCTGTTTAGTGGGGTAAATTTGCAGGGACTTTGGACAAATAAAATCCCCTGACCTACAGTGCGTTTTCGATGGAAACCACACTCTCAAAACCCGCTAAACGCGTAGCTTTACATACCCTGGGTTGCCGTCTGAATTTTTCAGAAACCGGCTCTATTGCCCAAGGTTTTGTGGACCGTGGTTATGAGATCGTCGAATTAGGCCAGCCGGCCGATTTGGTGTTCCTGAACACTTGTACGGTCACCGATGGCGCGGATAGCTCCTGCCGTAATCTGATCCGCAAGGCTCAGTCTTCTGCTCCTGCGGCGAAGATCGTTGTGGCGGGCTGCTACGCTCAAATGGAAGCCGAAAAAATCAGCAAAATGGATGGTGTCGACCTCATTTTGGGGACCTCTGAAAAATACCGCGTGTTTGATCACCTCGATGGCCTCGCAGAATCTGCTGAGAACGATGACGACGTCATCATCCGCATCGATAAATCCAACGAGTTTTGGGGAGCCGCCACCACGTTGGTTGATTCCCACACCCGCGCTTTTTTGAAGATTCAAGATGGCTGCAACTACATCTGCAGTTTTTGCATCATTCCTTTTGCTCGTGGACGCTCGCGCACGTTGGCCATCGCTGATGTGCTCATCGAAGCGAAGAAACTCACCGCTCAAGGCTTCAAAGAAATCGTGCTGACGGGTGTGAATGTAGGCGAGTACGAATCCACGTCTGGAGAAAAGCTCTCCGAGCTTTGCAAGCAGCTGGTGGATATTAAGGGTCTTGAGCGTTTGCGCTTAGGTTCAGTTGAGCCCAATACGCTTAACGAAGAACTCGTTCGCGTGCTTAAGGATTCTGGCAAGTATCAGGATCATTTTCACATTCCACTTCAAAGCGGCAGCGACAGCGTGCTCAAAGGCATGCGCCGCAAATACGATGTGGCCCGCTACAAGGAAGTGCTGGGGATGGTGAAAGGCTATTTCCCACAAGCGGCGATTGGCGCAGATGTCATCGCAGGTTTTCCCGGTGAGACCGAAGTTCAATTCTTAGAAACGTTCAATCTCTTACGTGAACAGCCGATTACTCACTTTCACGTTTTCCCGTTCTCGAAGCGTCAGAATACGACGGCGGCGAAGCTGCCTGAGCAAGTTGCGGGTCTGGAGAAGAAACGTCGGGTGCGGGACTTGATTCGTTTAGGGGATGCGAAGCTGGACGCCTTTGCGCGCGAGCTCGCTGGTACTCGGAGCAACGTGCTGTTTGAATCGCAGAGGGATGGATACTGGGAAGGATACGCGCCTCACTTTGTTAAAGTACGCTTACGTTCGTCAGAAGATCTCACCAATCAAATTCGTCCCGTCATGCTGATGTCTTGGAATGGCACGTCCTTGGATGGCCTGCCACTTCAGTGATCGCTGTGATTTTTCTTGAGCCTTTGATAGGCATTATTCAAACGATGAAACTGGCTTTTGATCATACTTTGCAGCCAAACTGGCTGATGTTCTAACTCTTTGCCAATCATCGCCTGAGTCACCAAGGTCATCGTGACGAGAGTTTTGGCGCGCGCTGTATAGAAGCGATATTGACCATCGGGTGGCGCCCAGGTTCCTAAGAACTCACCGGCCTCAAGGACATCCAGTAGCAATTCTGAACCATCAGAAAATTCTTTGAGAACTTCGATGCTACCTTCGTCGATGACGTAACAATCAGCACCTCTTTCTCCTTCGCAAAAAATAAGTGAGCCCGCTTCAAAGCGCATCTGCGTGCTTTTCGCGAGCGTGCTAGGCATCGCATGACCGGTGGCCAGGCTGCGTACACGCTCCAGTAGTTCATAGCTTTGACAGTGCTTCGCAAGCCGGTAGATGTTTTTAAATTCTTTGAGCTCTGGCGGGAGCGCATCCAGATGTCCGCTGTAGAGAAGAACAGGCCCTTCACCTTTAACGAGCCGTCGGTACTCTTTGACGAAGGTCGCACCATCCATCTTGGGCATTTTGATGTCACAAATCACCACATCGAACTTTTGATTTTTCGCTTTAAAGAGACCTTCAGCCCCGTCCTTGGCCGATACGAAAATGAACTCTTTTGAATCAAAGAGTGTACGAGCTACTTCAAGTAACTCAGGACTATCGTCCACCATTAATATGGTTTTTCGGGGTGTGAGCATGGGTTCCATTTTACGACAGAAGTGGTGCCCGATTTGCAATATATGAGATGAACTGTTTCATTATCACAGCAACACCTTAAGATTGGGTGCGGCCTTGGTGACAGGTGTCTATTTTTTAGACGGAGTTCGGCATGTTATTACGTGGGTTTTTATTAATAGCTCTTTTGGTGGTCACGGCCTGTGGCCAGAAAGATAAGAGCGATGGCACGTCGAAGATGATCCAGCGGGGTCAGTTAGAAGATGGAGTAGACCCATTTGTAGGTCCACAGGCGCTCGAATGTACGTCGTCTGATGGACAGTGCCCCCAGGCCGTGGGTCGCTTGCTCTCCGTTTATGCAGATAAGAGTTTCACCAGTTGCACTGGTTTTTTGATAACTCCGCAAATCATCATGACTAACTCCCATTGTATCGAGGGCATGACATCTGAGCAGTACTGCGCCATCACTCGCTTCATCGTACGCACGGGACAAGGCATGAAAGCGAAGGCCGTTCGCTGCAGTGAAATTCTACAAGTGAATCCGCTCACGGAAGAAGAAACTCACAACGATAATGATTACGCCTTTATTAAGCTGGCTGAACCATCCGACATCAAGCCGCTTGTCGTCGATGCACAAGCCGGTGTGAGCGAAAATCAAACTTACGCAGTCTGGTCGATTGATGCTGACGACGGTGGTATGGGGCGAGTCGTCCGTCGCGACTGCGAAGCCATTCAGCGAACCTTAGTGTTACCTCACTTTGAGGATAAGTTTTCGTCGGTAATAGCGCTCAATAATTGCGCCATCATTCCAGGTAACTCAGGTTCCCCTATTGTGGACTCTCATGGGCACGCTGTGGCCATCGCTTATGCCGGCAACGATCAAGAAACCGCCGATGCCCATCCCATTCTGCAAGGCCGTCGTGTCGCGCTCGGAGTGAACTTCGCTTGCGTCGACTTTCCGGGCCTTGCTGCTTTTACCGGGGCGAGTTGTAAGCGCATGGATGTGCGTGGAGCAGGCCGTCGGATTCAAACACTCATGTCAGAAAAACTCTCAGAAGCTCTTGATTTGCAAATCACCGATTGGCTCAAGGCGGGCGATGAAATTTTTCGTCAGCGTTTTGAATGGAAAGCGGAATCCGTAGGTGGTGATACGTGGTCACCCGTTCCTGCGTGCGCGAAAGGTGAGGGGGAATTGACGACATCCATCTTACTACCGGTGTGGGGAATTAAATCCATGGCCGATGAAAATATGCGTCCAAGACCGACGCTGAAAAAAGAAAGCGAGTCCACCATGCGTCTGTTGGCGTGGCCCGGGGAGACTTCGAGTGATCCGTGGATGTTCTCAATCGAGGGCGATGATGAGCTTAATGCCATAACTGCTGAAATTCCTGTTTGCACAGCTCGTTGACAGTCAAAGCCTGTTGATGGGAGCTTAGGGGACTCAAGGAGTTTCTATGCGCACATTTGGTTTACTTTTTCTTGCTTTGTCTCTTCCTGCTCTTGCTTGTCCAGAATTGATGGGCAACTACGCAAAATGCGTTCCACAAAACAATCGTTTTGAAACGGCTAGCGAAGTGACGATGTCACAGCTTGAGACTGCGGGGATCACTCATTACAAAATGAATTTTGTCAGAGAGAACGGTTCGAAAATGGCGGTGGATATGATTGCCGATGGTCTGCCTTATACTGTCACGCAAGTTGTGCCCGCTCCATCAGCGCGTATCACCACCACGACGACTTCAGTTTGCATCGGAGATATCCTTCGTGTGGATGTAGTTATGTTGTGGAATGGTCAGCGGATGAGTCACATCGTAACGGACATGCGCAAAGAGGGTGACCAGCTCATCCAGGATATTACGGGTAGCTTCTGGAATCAAAATTTCACTGAAACCGTGATTTGCGAGTAAAAAAAAGCCGCTGTTTCAGCGGCTTTTTTTTTCTTTAGAAGTAGTCTTTGCGGAACTTGATCTGCTGACGATCAGGCCCATAGGCCGCGATCCCCACTGGAATCTTCAATTCCGTTTCAATCAAATTGATGTACGCCTGCAATTCAGTCGAGAGTTTGTCTGAAGCGAAGTCGTCTTTGAACGGCTTCAAATCCCGGTAGACCGGTTCCACACGCGCCAGATCCATACCTGGGCGTGCCGTGGTGAAGACCTTGCCATCAACTTTGTAACCTTCACATACTCTCAACACATCCATACCTGACAGGATATCCAGCTTTGTGAGTGCGATAGATGTGAGTGATGAACACTGAATCGCGTAGCGAAGCGCTGGAAGGTCCAGCCAGCCACAACGACGGATTCGCCCTGTCGTCGCGCCAACTTCGTTACCAGTTTTCTGAATGTACTGTCCCACTTCATCAAAGAGTTCAGTCGGGAAGGGACCTTCGCCCACGCGTGTGGTGTAGGCCTTGGTGATGCCCAAGATTTCGTCCACGCGACCATTCAAAGTACCCGCACCGGTGTGAATGCCTGCGGCCGTGGTGTTCGATGATGTGACATAAGGATAAGTTCCGTAATCCACGTCAAGCAACGTGCCTTGCGCGCCTTCATAGAGAACTTTTTTTCCACGCACAAGTGAGTCTTGTAGAATACCAAAGGCGTCACCAACGAATTCTTTCATCGTTTGACCGAGAGTCCAGAGGCGTTCGGTTTCTTCGGCTACAGTCGGCGCTTTGATGTTGTAGCGTTTCTCGAGAAGGAAAATCTTTTCATCGGCCGTCTCTGAGAGACGCTTGAAGAGTTGGTCTTTATTTAAAAGATCACGCACACGCAAACCGCGGCGCCCGATCTTGTCTTCGTAAGAAGGGCCAATGCCTTTGCCGGTGGTGCCGATTTTCACAGCGCCCTGACCTTCGCGAGCAGCGTCGATCAATTTGTGCCAGCTGGTGATGACAGCGGTGTTTTCAGAAACGAGAAGATTTTTTCCATTAACCGGAATGTGCTCACGCACGCGGTTCACTTCAGTCATGAAGGCTTCCGGTTCGAGCACCACGCCGTGGGCCACGACTGAAAGACAGTGCGGGTGCAAGATGCCAGAAGGTACTAGATGCAGAACGATTTTTTTGCCATCCACCCAGATGGTGTGGCCGGCGTTGTTGCCACCTTGGTAGCGCACGACCAGGTCGGCTTTTTGCGACAACAAGTCAGTGATCTTCCCTTTGCCTTCGTCGCCCCATTGGGATCCGATAATGGCCAGCGTTTGCATGGTGGTCTCGCTTTTGTAAAAAATGTCGGGGATTACGGAGGGAGTATAGGCCGTCGGGGCAGAAGTAGGAAACAGAAAACCCCAGGCAACGCAGAGCGGTACCTGGGGTTCAGAGGCCCTACATCTTCTGGGAGGTGAAGATGTGAGGCTTAGGCAATACTGCGAACCTCTAACTGACCATGAAGGGCATCGAGCACCCCTTGGAATTCGCTTAGAGTGGGCAAATTTCCAAAGTGGGTGTTCTCGTGCATGTTCATGCAGATGAAGTCAGCGACTTCGATGGGGCGAGAACGTTCCGCATCCTTACAGAACGCTCGCCAGTTGCTTTGTCCGGTTTGTCGGTAAGAGTTGAATAAACTCTCGATCAGCTCTTGGCGGTTTTTCACCCCCATACCGACTATGTTGCTGGCGGCATCTAGCTCGAGATACCACACTCGGTATTCTTGGCGGTGCTGTGGGTGCTCTTTGTTTTCCACGGCGATTGCAAGATACATGGGTCCCTCCAGTCTCTGCGGGGAAATCCATTTCCCCTGATGTGTGTGTGAAAGGGAGTGTATCGGTGGCATCCATCCTAGATCCTGAGCACTCCCTTGCTCGCATCCTGCTTAGAAAATCATACGCCTCTAAAGCCGCTCTACGAGTGTATTTTCGCTTTTTTCTTCTGACGTGCAGGGCATGAAAAGTTAGATATTGTGGGGCCAAAAAAGTTTTCCACTCAACAATTCTTGTAGTTTGCTGCACTTGCCCCTATGCATCATGGGGGCAGTATGGGACCGCGTTAAAGTAATGTCCGTCCACATCACTGCGAGTTAGAATATTTCATGTCTAAAAGTGTTCTGAAATCTTCGCTCGTGATGGCGGTCGCCACATTTTGCTCACGCATTTTAGGATTAGTGCGCGAACAAATCATGGCGGCGTATTTCGGTGCGAGTGGATTAACAGATGCATTCCTCGTCGCGTATCGCATTCCGAATTTATTGCGTGATCTTCTCGCAGAAGGAGCTTTCTCCTCTGCGTTTGTGCCGACATTCACTGAGGCGAATCAAGAATCACAGCAAGAGGGACGTGCGCTCCTGTGGGAACTCTTTATTATCTTGGGATCTATCACTTCAGTGTTGAGTGTGTTGATCTTCGCGTTCGCACCAGAATTGATAACGCTGTTCGCTCCATCCTTTGTCGCTGATCCAGCGAAATACGAAATCACCGTGACACTCACACGCATCATGTGCCCCTTCTTGTTTTTCATTTCACTCGCTGCACTCTTCATGGGCACGCTCAATTCTTTGCGCGTGTTTTTTGTACCGGCACTTGCACCAGCGTCTTACAACATCATGAGCATCCTTTCGATGTTGCTGCTCGCTGGTTGGTTACACCGAAATGGCTACGAGCCGGTGTTGTGTCTCGGGTGGGGCGCGATGCTCGGTGGATTCATGCAAGCGATCGTTCAGCTTCCGTTGCTTATCAAGCGCGGCTACGGACCTATAATGCCGAAGCGAATCGGCAGTCGGCGTGCGTGGAAGGTCATCGGTTTGATTGGCCCGGGTTTGATTGGTTTTGCGGCGACTCAGATTAATCTTCTCGTGAACACTGTGCTCGCTACATCTTCTGCGGTGGGCGCGACATCGTGGTTGAACTACGCCTTCCGTTTATTCCAACTTCCCGTTGGCATTCTCTCTGTCTCAATTGGTAACTCCAATCTAGTGCACTTCTCTTCTGCTTGGAAAAAAGGCGAGAAAGAAGAGGCGATGAGTTCGCTCGCCTCGAGTTACTATCTCAGTTTTCTTTCCGTGCTGCCGGCCATGGCGTTGCTCTACACCTTGAGTGACGAAGTGGTGCGCTTGATTTTCGAGCGCGGACTCTTCACCAGCGACAGCACCATGATGACCGGTGTGGCGTTACGGATGTATGTCATCGGTTTGCCGCTCTATAGTTTGTACAAAATTTGGGTGCCGACGTTTTACGCCATCGATCGTCAGCGTGTACCGGTGTTGTCATCGCTTTTCTCTGTCGGTGTGAACATTGCGTTCTGCTGGTACATGACTCCCATTTATGGTTTCGCCATGCTGGCCCTCGGGACGACGATCTCCATGTTCGTGAACTGTGTGATCCTCGCTGTCATGCTGCGACATGATTTACGTTTGAGCTGGGGCTTCTTTTTTAATGCGCGACTCGCCAAACTTTTTGCGGCGGCAGGGTTGATGGCTTTAACCGCAGAAAAATTGTCGGAATTCTCGCTGCTCCCTGAGACAGGACTATTGTCGCAGGTCGTTCATCTCAGCGTAATTGGCACCGTCAGTCTGGGCGTTTTCGTCACAATTTTATTGATTTCTGGCGAGCGTGACGCGGCTTTTTCACTGGTCCGACGGATCACAGCACGCTTCAAAAAACGCTAATTTTTCGCTGGTTTATCTTGTAGCGAGTTTTGAATTCCGGTATTCTGGGATTGATTTTCACATTGAAGGACCCCATATGAAGACCGATTTCGAAACCCTTAAAGGGCTTTCTCAACATACGATCAACCACCTTAAGCAGGCGGAGCTCATTGATTTTGCAGCCGACACTCGCGCTGACTTGATCGATGCCTTGGCCACTGAATACGGTGTGAGCTTTGCCACTGATGAGAACATCAAAGAGCAAGCGATTGAAGAAGTTGAAGAGAAGTTCGGTGCCGATAATCTTCCAGAGAACATCACTGAAACTGAGATGTTCAACCACGCGCGCAAAGAGATCATTAAGTCATTCAATGGCGAGAACATCGGCGGACTCTATTTGATGGAGTCTCTCCACAACATCGCTATTCGTGTGAAGAACTTCCTCTTGAACTCTGATTTGGTGGAAGATGTCTATTGCTCGGATGAAGATCTCATCGAGTTTCTCGTAGATAAGATTCGCGAGTTTGCTCCAAAACGCGATCTCCGCAACTAATTCTTTTCTAGCTTCATAAGCGACAGGCACTCTTCAAAGAAGGGGCCTTCGACTAGTCCGTTCAGTACTGAGCTGCGACTTTCACATATATAGTGACCGCCTTCGGCCTTGTTACGGAACAAGTACATATCTAAATAGACACGTTCTTCAATCCGCTGGGTGGCCTTGCCTTCCACACGAATGACTTCAATGAAGTGAGTTTGCGTGGCGGGATCTTTGAAGAGATGGTGCGGCTCCGTCTCAATCACCACATCATCTTTATCGTAATCCAATTCTTCTGCTTCGATCTTGGCGTGCAGGATGTCTGTGAGAGGAATATTCACGTCTCCCGGGATAAATTCAAAACGTGCGTACCAGTCATAACGAGTATCGGTGCGTGCGAATTCGATCAGACCGTTTTCTTGTTTGGTGATGCTCCACCAAGTAGGGATGGGGAGGCTCAGCCGGCCAAAAGTGATGAGATAACTCTCATCAATAAAGTCAGACGACTCTCGTCGGACAATACTTAAGGTGTAGATCGCGCCGATCAGCAGCGCGGCTAAAATTGCCCAATCCCAGAGGTTGTTGAGGATATTTTCCATAGAATTCCTGCATATTACGAGAACTTAGGTCTCTTCGCTAGTTAGATTCGACCCGTAAAATTAAAGTCTTAACCCGATTTCACCGAATAGCTTCCGAATCGGGCGGGATAATTTTGCCTTATCCCAGACCGTTGGACTCTTGATGCTAGAATTGTAATTGGGTTAGTGGGCTACATAAGTAGTTCACGTCAAATTGGGTAGGTCACCATGAAGTATAAAAATATTCTTCTTCTCTCTCTTGTAAGCTTGCTGTCGTTTACAGCACACGCTGCTTTTGAAGATGAGGCCTATCAGTTCTGTGCCTCCAAGGGAGGCGTAAAAGAACTTGGCGCACCTTTCACACGCGAAGGCGAGACCTGCCG
>JAKFUR010000014.1 GCA_021732585.1 Bacteriovoracaceae bacterium | reverse complement strand
GTCACGATCTCCTACGATCGCGAAGGCATCTCTCCTCAGGAAAAACGGCTTATTGAGAAAATGATCGCTGAAAACTTATCGCGCATCGTTAGCGAAGAGAACCTTATCCTCAAAAGTGTCTCAACAAACTCAGCAGATGTGTTTAAGGCAGCGTCCTCTTCAGCTGATGCACCAACTGCCGCTCCGGCCCAAATCAAAACAGGCCATGCAGCGCCGATGGCAAAAAAATCTGTGCCAGGAGTTGGTAAGGTTATCGCCATTGGCTCGGGTAAGGGTGGTGTTGGTAAATCTACCTTCACTGTGAATCTTGCTTGTACGCTCTCGCGTATGGGTCGCAAGGTGGGCGTGATTGATGCCGATATTTATGGGCCGTCAGTCCCGATGTTGATGGGTAAACGCGGCGAAAAGCCCGTGGCCAACAACGATCGCAAAATTGTTCCGATCGAAGCCCACGGTGTTAAGTTTTTGAGTTTCGGTCTCTTCGTCGAAGAAAAAGATCCCGTTATTTGGCGTGGCCCAATGTTGGGTGGAGTATTGAATCAATTTCTTTTCGATGCAGATTGGAATGGTCTTGATTACCTTTTGATTGATTTGCCACCTGGAACTGGCGATGTTCAACTTTCGATGGTGCAAAATTGCAACGTAGATGGAGTGATCATTATCTCCACACCACAGGACGTGGCTCTTCTGGACGCCGTTAAAGGTTTAGAAATGTTCCGCAAACTCAATCTTCCCATTCTAGGAATGGTTGAGAATATGAGCTCGTTTATTTGTTCTAATTGCCAGCACGAACATCATATCTTTGGTGAGGCTGGTGTCGAGAAAGCAGTTGAGAGGTTAGCTGTTCCGTTTCTTGGTCGAGTGCCGCTTGAAGTGGAACTCCGTCTCTCGGCTGATTCAGGAAACCCCTACATGGCGAACCCCGCTTTTGAAGGTCGACCAGTCGCCCGTGCTTTTCAAGCTGTCGCAGCTAAGATCGAACAGCATTACCACCCACAAGATCCTGCGAAATCAGGTCTTTTCTCACGTCTGTTCGGGGGATAGAATTAGTTATGGTTGATTTTGAAATCCCTCTTCTTGCAGTTCTTGATGAGCAAACGATGGTGGGCTTTACGGGTCGCGTGAATGTTCTAGATAAGATCAGTCATCAGCTATTGGGTGTTGTTATCCTTCGCGAAGGCCAGATTTTCCGCTGCTCTTATCGAAGCGTGAGTGGACTCAAAGCTTTTTACAATATTGTCATTGAGGGCGCACAACTTGTTCCTCAAGAGTTTATTGTCGAGCCAGAAATTATCCATGAAAGCGATCGTCAGATTCATTATCCCTATAGCTTTCTAAAATCGAAAACGGCTGAAGTGCTCGAGCGCTTTCAGACAGTAGCTCACCTCCGCCCACCTGCTCAGGTTAAACTGCTCGCACGCTCTTCTTTTTTAGATTCCGACGAAGAAGTCACGGAGGCTGAGTTTGCAGTTCTTTGTACACTGACTGAGTGGAGCCAGGTGGAAGATCTTTACCGCCACTGCTCACTAATGGACTATGAAATCACCGAATCTCTTGTCAGCCTGCGTCGAAAAGAGGCCCTCCAGGTGGTTTCTGCCCGCACTTGAGGCCGATGACTTTTACCAAAAAACCGGCCAGAATCCCCCCATCCACAACAAGGGGCTTTCATGAAATCTCAAAAACACAATCAGGGCGAGCTCAAAGAGTTGAAAGTGCAGATTGAAAAAGACGTAGCAGAAGCCGTCGAACTCATGGCGAAAAACTCAGGTCTTGCTCCAGCGGACCTCGTGGTTATTGCCCTTAAGCGCTTCCGTTCAAGCCACCTGGACTACCTCCGCGCCACCCCTCCGACAGAGTAATTTTTTTGTTTAGGGGGTGTCCATTTTATGGGCACCCCGCTCAATTTCTGTCTATTTCACCAACACAAGACCAGTAATAACAGGAACTTACTCAGCCTCTGAGACCCCCTTTTTTGGCATCCCCCTTGCTCTATCAAACGCATATGAAGGGGAGTGTCTTATGAAGCCGTCTCAATTTAAACAGTCCACCGTAGGCCTTCTGGCCTTCGCATTTGTGGCCATGGGAACCTACAACTCGTTTGTGGTGAACTCTGATGCCTTTATGGACAGTCAGAATGTGCGCTTTGTGAAGCGACTGGATGAGCTCAACGGGCTGATGACTTCAGGACGCCAACTCGCCGATAACGGTGAATGGATTAAACTACGTAATGCGCGCAAGCCTCTGCCTGCTCCTGTTGTTCAAGATCAGGTGGCCGTGAGTAATGCAGCTCCTGCAAGTGATGCTCCGGTTAATGATGCTCCAGAAATGACGGCCCAGGCTGCCATTAAAGAAGAATTGAATCTCGAACTTTCAGAGATTTTTAATGCCAAAAAATACGCGCAAGCCCCTAAGACAGGCGAGTTTAATGGAACGCTCACATCTAACAACGGTGTCATCGAGTCGATGAGTGTGAGTTTGCCAAATGGCGAATCAGTTTCAATCTCAGTTGCTGAAATGGCGGGTAACGTTTTTGAGTATGACCTTGATGGTCAAACCTTAAGCGGCATGATGTATCAAATGGATAAAACGTCTTACATGGTAACGTTAACGAACGGTCCTCACGAAGGAACACGTTTGAAGTTTAGCGGACCAGCGCCTGAAGAAGAATTCGGTAACGAAACGACTCAGGTGGCTGATAACGCCACGGCTGAACAGATTGAGCAACCCGTCCAAGCCGAGGAGGCACCGTCTGAATACGCAGCAGTTGCGAATGATGATGGTACACAAATGCCGGTAGGTTCATTTGGCAATGAAGCAGCACCGATGGAATCAGCGCCTGAACAAACGGATGTGGCACAGAATGAAGTGCCAGCACCTGAAGGTGGTTATGGGTTTAACTTTGATAACAGCAGTGCAACGTTCTAATCAAACAAATCAAAAAAAGGGCCCCTTTCGGGGCCCTTCTCTTTTTCAATTAATCTAAAAACTATTTCAAAGTATCAGTAACCATAACGCCGCGGTTAGCAGTGTCGAGGTGATCTTTGAGACGGTTATTCGAGCGGCCTTCGCCTTCCCAACTTACAGCGAAACGGCCGTACCAGTCAGAGGTCTGACTAGTGCATGAAGCGTATCCGCCGTGGAGTTGCCCGATTACACGGTGATCTTGATCAAACAAAGGTGAACCTGAAGAGCCTGGCTCTGTAGTACCTTTATCCCAATCAGTAACACGAACGTGAGTTGCGTTAGCTACAAGCTCTTCTTTCAAGTAAAGAGTGTTGGTTGTTGGATCATTTTCGAAAGAAATGCTTTTTTCGTCAGTTGCTGGGTGGTGAATCGCGATGGCTTGAGCTGCATCAACTCCTGAGCGATCCCAACCAGCGTAAGTTACACCCCAAGCAGCTTCTGGCTGTTTGTTGAGTTTTACGAGAGAGAAGTCTGATTTCTTAGAACCAGCTAGGAACTGAGAACCCGTGTTGAACTGATCCAACTTGCCGTTACGAGCGCCACCGCATTGAGCTGACTGGTAGTTCCAGTAAGTCACGAGAGATGCTGCGTTTGAAGCGTTCACACCGCAGTGATCAGCCGTCATGAAGAATGGAGTGCGATCGCCAGCAGAGTTGTTAACCATGAAGCCTGTGCAGAAAGTAGATCCGCCGCGAGAGATAACAGCGACAGAGTTAATTTCATCACTCCAGTCATTTCCTTCAGAGCAAACAACATCAACGTTGCATGAACCAGACTTAGCTGTTTTCTGAGTGAAGGTACGAAAACCTTGGCCGACTGTTCCAAGTTCGATTTTTACTTGAGAAAACTCAGAAGCTGGCACAGTAAGCTCAATCACAACATCATCACTCATGATTACTGGAGTCCAGAGTTCGCGAGCAGCGTTGTTGTCGTCAGCTGTGAATGGACGGATAGCTTGTGAGAAATCCGCTGAGCGAATTTCCAAGCGAGCGTTTGGAGAGAGTTCGAATTTGCTAAAACCAAAGTTGAGTGAAACCGCGCTTGGAGCAGTCACACGGTGTGACCAAACCATCATGCCGTCTTTTTCATTCCATGATTTGTCAGCAAGTGCATTGATGCTTACTGAATGAGGAACAGCAAAGCGTGGAGCTTCACCTTTGAACTCACGGGCAACTTCTTTGTCATGCAACGCTTGAACGTCGAGTGGTGCAAAAAAAGATGTAGAAGCGAAAGCAGTAACAGAAAGAGAGAGTAGGCCGAGGGCCAAAGTTGATTTGAGCATTGTTTCCTCCGTAAAACTAATGAGCATGTTCTTGGAGAAAGGCTATCCCTGTAGAAATGAAAGGGGAAAAGACGGGCGCTGTTATCTTCTAACTTTGTAAGCGAATGCGTCGGGATTGGATGGTGTATAACAAGTTGAAAGGAAAGGAGGGCGCTCTTTTAGCCGAGCGCCCGCCTCTGCTATTTGCCGAGTAGTTTTTTGAACTCTTCTGTCATCACAGGAACGACTGTGAACAAATCGCCCACGATACCATAATCGGCTTTCGTGAAAATAGGTGCATCTGGGTCAGTGTTGATTGCAACAATCACTTTTGATGTCCGCATTCCGGCCAAGTGTTGAATGGCACCTGAAATTCCGCAAGCTATATAGAGAGAGGGAGAAACAGTTTTACCTGTTTGGCCCACTTGCATAGCGTGAGGAGCAAAGCCTGAATCAACCGCAGCACGTGATGCGCCTACAGTCGCACCAATGACGTCCGCAAGGTCATTCAAGATTTTGAAGTTCTCTGCGTTCTTCATCGCACGCCCACCAGAGACGATGATGTTGGCTTCAGTGAGATCGACTTTGGTTGAAGCAGCTTTGATGATTTCTTTGATGGCAGCGCGAATTTGGCCTGCATCAGCAGCTACGTCAGCAGCGGCGCCTGCGCCTGCAGTGGGAGATGCTGGCATTCCCAGAGCATTCGGGCGAACAGTGACGAAGTGAGGTTTTGGTCCAGTGAGTTCGACTTTCGCCAAACACTTACCTGCAAAGAGAGGACGTGTTCCTGCGAAGGCTCCGCCTTCAAAAATGAAGTTTGTGCAATCAGAGGCACAACCGGCACCAAAGACAGCGGCTAAGCGTGGGATCAAATCCTTGCCCGTTGAAGTAGCGCCAGCAAAGACGTAGTCGTAGCTCTTTGACTTAATAAAGTTTGAAAGAGCGTTGCTGTAACCCTCCGGTGAATACTTCTCAAGGCCTGCGCCTTTGAGTTTATGAACGTTGGCAGCGCCATACTGAGCAAGTACTTGCACTTGATCCGCAGCGAGATCGCCAATAACGGCCACATCAGCAGTGTTACCTGCGAGTTTGCCGAGGATTTCGAGTGTGACGGGCTTAACTTTGCCGTCGTTTGTTTCTGTGAATACTAATACGTTCGCCATAATCGTGTTCCTTCTTCTACTTAGATAATTTTAGCTTCAGTACGCAAGAGGCCAACAACCTGAGCGACAACGTCGCGTTGTTTGGCAGCATCTGTTGCATCATATTTTTTGCCGGCCGGTTTTTCTGGTGGCAAACGGAAGCCCGAATACTTCACGCGGCGATCAGCATCGCTCACACCAACGTCAGCAAGTGAATGCTGTGCCAATGGCTTTTTCTTGGCTTTCATGATGCCTGGAAGTGAAGCGTAGCGAGGAGTATTAAGACCTTTGTTACAAGCGATCACACAAGGGGTTGCTACTTCATAAACTTCTAAAGCGCCGCCTTCAACTTCACGTTTCGCTTTAACGGTTGTGCCGTTGAACTCAAAGCCCACGACAACTGCAACAGAAGGAAGGTTCAACATTTGTGCGAGAATTTGTGGAACTTGCAAGCAGTCATCATCAATGGCTTGTTTGCCAGCGAAAACGAGATCTGCAGTCTTGCCTGATTTATCAATAGCGCCTTTAAGGGCTTTAGCGATACTGAATGAATCGAGATTGTCGCCCGCTTCAACGAGAATGCCGTCATCTGCACCCATGGCCATAGCGGTACGTAAAGCTTCGGTGTCTTTCACTGAGCCCACGCGTACAACTGTTACGTTGGCAGCTGGGTTAGTTTGTTTAATGAGAAGAGCTTGCTCAACAGCGAACTCGTCATATGGATTCATGATCCACTTGATTGAAGATGTTTCAATGAATGAACCATCAGCATTCGGAATGACCTTGGTTTCCGTATCGGGAACCTGTTTTACGCAGACGAAAATATTCATACGAGCTCCTTTACCAGCAATTATTTCAAAACTTCACGTGCGATGACGAGGCGTTGGATCTGTGAGGTACCCTCGTAGATCTGTATGAGCTTAGCGTCGCGCATGAGTTTTTCAACGGGATATTCTTTACTGTAACCATAGCCGCCATAAATCTGGACGGCATCTGTTGTGATTTGCATACATGAGTCAGCCGCGAAAGCTTTGGCATATGAAGCGACTTCTGTGTTTTTGACGTGTTGATCACACATCCAAGCAGCTTTGTAGACGAGGAGGCGTGAAGCTTCTACTTTCATCGCCATCTCAGCAATCATGAACTGGACGGCTTGATGCTTTGAAATCGTCACGCCAAACTGAACACGTTCTTTTGCGTAATTAATGCTTAGATCAAGCGCACGCCAAGCTCCACCAAGTGCGGACGACGCTACGAGTGGACGAGAGTGATCGAGAGTCTTCATGGCGATGGTCCAGCCTTCGCCAACGGCCCCGAGCATGTTGTCTTTAGGCACTTTCACATTGTTAAATCGCACACCACGTGTGTCGGATGAGCGATGGCCCATTTTGTCTTCTTTCTTTCCGAGTTCGATACCCGGAGTCTTGCCCTCTACCACCACGGCACAAATTCCTTTGTGCTTAAGTGCTGTATCTACTGTTCCGTAAACCACAAATAAATCAGCGTGACCTGCATTGGTGATCCACATCTTCTCGCCATTAATAATCCAATGGTCGCCACCGTCTTTGATGGTGGTTTTCAAACCGGCAGCATCAGAACCGTTACCTGGCTCTGTAAGACAGAACGATGCGATTTGAAATTTTTCAGTGAAAGGCGTGAGGAATTTTTTCTTTTGCGCATCAGTCCCGCCGATCACAATAGGAAGAAGAGCGAGGTCATTGGCCATGAAAGATGTGTTCATGCCCATGCAGCCGTAAGCTAGGGCTTCAGAAATAATCACACCATCAAGTGATGTAAAACCTGTGCCGCCATATTCAGCAGGAATGCAGGTGTTACACAAACCGAGTTCCCAAGCCTTCTTAAAAATCTCCGTTGGGAATGTTCCATGCTCATCCATCTCCTGAGCAACAGGAATCATTTCATTGCGCGCGAACTTGAGCGCGAGCTCTTGGATTTCTTTTTGTTCCGGACTAATAGCGAAGTCCATGCTGAATCCTTTCAGAGGGGGGAAGCTTCGATTTCGAAAGACGTAGGAATTGTAAAACATTTTTCCACTGCGTGGAAGAAAGGTAATTCCGACAACGGTCTAACGACGAAACTTCTTTCGCGCCAACGAGGATGCGGCACGACGAGCGACGGGGTGCGCACTGTTTCCAGTCCCCAAAAAACAATATCAATGTCGAGTATTCGTGGCCCTCGACTGATATCTCTTACGCGCCCGGCCTCTAGCTCGATGGTGAGTAGTTTTTGCATCACAGCTTCCGGTGATTCCCAAGGCAAAGCGAACTGTAGAACTTGATTAACGAACTCCGGCTGATCAGTGTAGTCCACCGCTGACGAAGCATAAACCCGACTGACCGCAATCAGTTTCCATTCTTGCGCTAAGCGTTCTTTGGCCCATGTAAGATTTTCTAGTCGCTGGCCTAGATTGGAGCCTGTCGCAATGATCAACGACATGACTTAAGGGGCTTTGTTTTTGTAGATAGTGCCAGGGGGAAGTTGCAAGTCGGGATGAGCTTCTTCAATGGAAGGAATACTAGCACCCTGAGGATCCATAGGTGCTCCCTTAACGCCGCATCCGCTGAACAATAACAATCCGAGCCACAGAATTTTAAAATTCAATGGCGACTCCAAGATTCAGCACATCTGTTCCTAGATCTGCTTTCACAAACCAACCCGGAACAAGTCGACGGAGGATTGTAACGCCAAAAACAGGGCCAACTTTTTTCAATTCATCAACGGCTTCGATTTCTGCTGCATCAGCAGCAGCAACACCGGTTTCTCCAGCGTTGCTGGAAACAGTTTGTGACTGAAAACCGATATATGGCATGATGAAGGAATACAGCGGCGCTTTGAAATTATACTTGAGACGTCCGACCACATTATTCACTAAGGTCACCGCTGTTTTAGCAGGGTAGTCTTCAAGTTGTGATCGAGCGTAGACGAATTCCGCAAACCAATTATCCGTAAACTGGTAAGCCCAGGCCCCTGAGAACTGAGTGGCGCGGGCTTCCTGATTTTCGATATCTTTGGCACTAAAGAAACCTGCACCGATGGAAACAACGTTGTCTGGTTTGATGTGGCGTTTAGACCCATCATCAAATTCGCCGTCATCAATCGTCACCCTGTCATTAAACAGGTCTTCTTCTGATTTAATCTTTGGAGCTTCTTCAGTAGGCGTGACTTTTTGTTCGACGACTTTTTTGCCAAACATGGTGTCATCACCACGAATAATCTGAACCTCTTGGTCCTTGCGCAGACGTGCCCACTGAGAGAGTGAGTAAATTTTGAGAATTTTTATACCCGTGTGACCGTCATGAGTTTTGGCCACCAATGCTCGCGCCGCAAGTTTGTTGTCGAGGGCGAGAGAAATGAAGTCGCCTTTACCTAAAAGTTGGTTGTTATTGGTGAGGATAAAAATCTTTTTCGAGGCAGAAATAATTTTTATTGTTTCTACGAAAACGCCCTCTTGAGTCTCCGCTGAAAGGGGCGCTTTAGCTTCCTCGACGAGCGTTTGGGCGAAACTCACATTAGTGAGAAAAAGTAAGGTTACGAGGAAAATATTGAGACGTGGCCAACCCATGAAAATAGCTTATATGAGTGAAACGGTGCCGTAAACAGGGTGAATTCTTCCGAGCAGGCGAGTCAAGATTTCTCCCTTGGCTCGGGTTAACCTGGCGGACTACTTCTTCAGGAGCCCCCTCATGGCCGATTTGGCCTTCCAACAGCTTACCAACACCAACAGCTTGTTTGTTGTGATCGCCGGAAATATTGGTTGTGGAAAAACCACGCTCACAAAAAAACTTTCTGAGCGATTGGGCTGGAAGCCTCACTTTGAGTCGGTCCAAGACAATCCATATCTCAAAGACTTTTACGGTGACATGGCCCGCTGGTCCTTCCCATTGCAGGTTTATTTTTTGAATCATCGTTTTAATACTCACAAGTTTATTGAGGCTTCTGCCGCTTCTTGTGTACAGGACCGTTCGATTTACGAAGATGCCAATATTTTTGCTCGTGCGCTTTATGATCAAGGCACACTAGACGAGCGCGATTATCAAAATTACCGCACGCTCTACGACACCATGACACCGTACTTGAGCCCACCCACGCTCATGATTTTCTTACGTCGTTCCATTCCGAAGCTCCTGGAGCGCATTCAGCAACGTGGCCGTGATTATGAGCAGGCGATTCCGGTGGATTACCTTACTCGCCTGAACAAGTACTACGACGATTGGTACGCCCGCTACGACCTTGGAAAATCCCTCATCGTCGACACCGACGAGTTGGACTTTCTCGAAAATGAAGAGCACTTCAATCGCTTGGTTGAAAGAATTGGAAATTCAATCGACCAAAAAGATATGTTTTTCACTTTTTAGCGACTCCGAAAGTTTTTCACCACTTTCTATGTAAGGCGTTATAATCAAAAAAGATTATATGTACGCCAATCATCAAGGAGTGGTGATGAAAACTCTAGCATGGACGCTCTTGCTTGCCCTCGTAATGACCGGATGCTCACGCACGAAGTCTGCGAAAAGCGTGTCGCAAGATACACCTCAAATTGAACTCTCAGACGCTGATGCCAGCGAATTTTCTGAGAATGACCCATTAGCAGAAACACCTGCTGATGCCCTCACCAGTGACTCTACAGTCGCGGATCTTCCTCTCGAAGATACAGCTCCGACTTTAGAAGAATCTGCACCAGTCATCTCAAATGCAACGGCTACAGCTGTGACTCTCGGCGACGGCGAAGGTGAATACATCGTTCAGAAGAATGAAACGCTGATGATGATCGCGTTCAAGCTTTATGGTGACTACGACCAATGGAGAGACCTCTCTCGTAGAAATACCGGTAAGTTAAAGAACGGTCTTGTGTTTGCTGGAACAAAAATTACTTACGCTCTTCCATCACAAACGTTCGAATGGAATCCTCAAGGAAATCCATATTTAATTCGTACGGGTGACACCCTTGGTGGAATTTCGGGCAGTGTTTATGGCAGTGCTAAGAAATGGAAGAATATCTGGGAAAACAATCGTCCCCTCATTAAAGATCCGAACCGAATTTTTGCGGGCTTTACGATCTACTGGCCAGAGCTTGGCAAGGTTGCAGCCTCTTCGACGAATCTCGAACTCTAGTTTCAGAGGGGACCGAAAGGTCCCCTTTTTCAAATGAAAGCCTTAATTCTCATTTCTATTTTTTTCCTAGCGTCCTGTGCTCAGGTGAAAATTCCCTATTTGGGTAAATCAGATGATAACAATCTTATGCGCGGCTGGAATGCAAACGAGGCTTCTGACTACACTCACCACTTAGCTTCTTTTGAGCAAATGTATCTTGCATCTGACTCAACCACAGAACTGAAACTAATAGGTAAGGCGAAAGAATACTTAGAGAATTTGGCGCTAGTTGTGCTTGAGAATAATGAGCTTTTTTTCTCTGAAGGTGTTCGTCCTAAATTGCATATTGTAAAACACGCGGTTCCATTTCATTTCTCCCTTCCGGGACGTGTGATATTTCTTTCGACAGCGCTATTAAATAAATACGTCAAACACGAGGCAGTTCTCGCATCAATTCTTAGCTACGAGTTAGTGAGAAGCGAGAAGCAAATTTATAATCGCTTTCTTATAGTGCCCGTGGGTTATTTGCCGATTGAGCGCATTTTGGGACTCAATCGTATTGATCTTGAAGAAAAGGTAGAAATTCATAAGTGGGCCTATCATTCTGTTCGTCGTGCAGGTTTTGATGGCGAGTACTATCTCTCTTGGCTTCAAACGATAAATCGAAACACAGCTGATTTCATTCCTCTAATTGGCGACGCGAGTAGTATCTCAAGAGAAGAAGCCATGTTTAAGGCATTCATGATAAGAAGATCGAAGACGGAAGATGAGCGTGCACTATCGCGCCGGGAGTCTTCCAAAGAGTTTTATCAATTTCTTTTTTTTGTTAAGGATAAGAGCGCATGAAGCCCGAACAAGCTGAACGATTTTTTATTGAAGAACTTTTTGGTCAATCGCAGGAAAAGGGCTTCGCTACAAAAGAAAAGCTCGACTTGGTAGACAAGCTCGCGGGTGATGCCTCGACTCGGCGTTATTACCGTCTCTTCACGGAAAAAACCTCTTACGTTGTTTGTTTGGATAATCCACAGACTGACATGTCTGTTCCTCATGCATTCGTCAGCAAGCAAGAATTTTTAAAAAAAGCCGGCGTGCGAGTGCCCGATGTGCTTGATGCTCAGTTGTCTCGCGGCTATATCCTCGAAGAGGACTTGGGCGATGTGACATTCCTTACGCACCTAGCGCGAATCTCTGATCCCAAAGAAGAGATGAGACTTTATCAAAAAGTTGTTGAGCAGCTGCTCACACTGCATCGTCTCCCTCGCACGGCCATTGAAAGTAGTGGTCTTTTTAATCTCGCATTTGATCACGAAAAATACATGCAAGAGATGGACTTCACGTTCAAATTCTTCTTTGGTCACTTTTTGAAATATACCGATGAAGAAGGGATCGCTCTTGTTCGAGGTGAATTCGATACGATCTGCCAGCGCCTTGCCAAACAGCCGATGGTTCTCACTCATCGTGATTTCCACTCACGCAACATCATGGTCAAAGGTGAAGAACTTATCTTTATCGATTTCCAAGACGCCCGGTGGGGCATTCCTCAATATGACCTCGTATCTCTCTTGGAAGATTGCTATTACCAAATTTCTCCAGAGAATCACGATCGACTTAAGCGACTTTATTTTGAACAGCTACCTGCCAGTGCTCATGGCCAGGGGAGTTGGGAAACTTTTTGCGAGTTTTATGACGATATGCTGCTTCAGCGTGTGTTTAAAGCGGTTGGAAGTTTTTCTTATATCTACGCCACACGTCAAGATGCTCGTTATTTGAAGTACATCGGCTACGCCATGGAAAAAATTCGCTGCACGCTCATGTCTCGTCCGCGCTATCAGAAGCTTCGCCAACAGCTCTTTGGGATTTATTATGCCAGCTAAGCGTCGCTGCTTAGTTCTTGCTGCCGGATTCGGAACGCGAATGGGTTCGATTGGAAAACGACTTCCCAAAGTTATCTGGCCAGTATTTGAAATGAGTTTATTAGAATTGCAGGTGCGCTTCGCTCGTACGCTAGGTTGCGATGAGATTTACATCAATCTCCATCACCAAGCCGACGATATCCTCGCGCACGCCAAGACAAGAGTAACATTTAAAGATGTGAAGTGGCTGGTAGAGAAGCCCGACATTCTTGATATTGGTGGCGGCATTCACAATCTGGCTTCTCAGTCTCATATCAATTATCAAGGTGAGTTGTTGATTTTGAATTCGGATCAATTCCTTTGGTTTACCTCGCAAGAAATTGAAACATGGAAAACAGCTGCAGGAGACTGGGATGCGCTATTATTCACTTTGTCGGTGAATAGTTCGCAAGGATATAACCAATTGAGTTTAGATGATAAACGTCGTTTTAGAGGCGTGATTCAAAATGTGCAGATCCCACGTGATCATGAAATTGAAACCTATTCTGGTAATGCGCTTATTAGACTTGATCGTCTGCTCCGTTCCTCAGGTCCTTCTGCCTTTTTTTCCAGCGTCGCACCACCAACTCAAAAGGTGATGACAGCGCCGCTGCGTAAAGGCCGCTACTGGGATTTTGGAACTGCCGCCAGATACCATGCTTCCATGCAGGGAATTGTTAAGTCCGTGGCGGAAAATCAAGTTGATGATTTCGTTTCGTTTCTTTTGTCTGAGGGAAGTTTCGACGGCGCTAAGTTAGATAAAATTAAACAGTGCTACGGATGTTCTGTACCTGGTTTGATCAACTTGTCCTCAGACGTGCCTTCGTTGCGCCATCCACCGGGTGTAATCTTGAGTGGTGCATCTCACGAAGAGGGAACGAGACCCGTGCTGGTTTACCAGTCAGAGGTTCAGTACTTAGATTGAGGCGCGGTCACTTCTTTGATGCAATCAACCGGGCACACTTCAATGCAGAGCCCACAAAGCGTGCAGCTCCAGTTCTCGATATAGTACTCTTTGCCATTGGTCACAATGGCCCTTTCCGGGCACACCAACCTACAATTGTCGCAGGCCACGCAAATTGAAGCGATTTCTAAAGTCTTCATACTGTTATAGAATAAGGCTCACATGCAAAATTTGAAAGTATGGACCTTTCATTCCACTGCTCGAAACACGTTGTTTTTCATCGTGCTCTCTTTCCTATTTTTGGTGTTACAGCGGTCACTTCAATCAAGTTTGCCCTTTTTGAACACGGTCTTTTTTAAGAAGACCGTGTTCGACGAATGGTTTATTTGGATTGGTTCGCTGCCGGCCTGCTGGCTGGTGTTTCGTCATCAGTCTTCGTCGCGTACAGCTTTCGCACTTTTCTGTGGTCTGGTTGTTTTTCGCAGTCTGGAAGGGCTTTTTTTGAATTTCAACAAAGTTCTGATGATCGTACTCTTCATGTATGTGTGTATGGCCTACGCCTTCTATCAACTTCTGACGTGGACATTTTCACGCGCCATCTTTTCTCCCAATTTTAGAGAAGATGATCTGCATGCCCCGATGGCCCATCGAATTCCACTCGTACTGAAAGTGGGAGAAGGTACTGTCAGAGGCTATTTAACCAACTGGGACTCGGAAGGGGCCTTCATTTATCTCGAAGAACCCTGGTCGGATGCGGCCAAGAAAGCCCAACTTGAATTGGTGATCGAGGGCGAATGTTTTGGGGCAAAAGGCTCCGTCGTAACTGTGACTATGGATGGAAAGGGAATCGGGTTAGAATGGGATAAAGAGCCGATTTTAGAAAAGCGTTCATGGAGTTCTCTTGTAGAACTTTTTAATGACCTGGGTTGGACTCCGCATCTCTTGAGGTAATGGCATGAAGTATCTTTTTTTTGTTTTATTCTTTCTGACAGGCTGCTTTGATCGCGGTGATTCACCGGAAGGTGCTTTGCGTGATTTTACAAATGCACGTCTAGAAAAAATGGTTGATCGCGATTTTGTTGTCGCTCGTACCACAGGCAAGATGCGTGTTTCGGTAGAATCAATGTCAGATGAAGAGTTCACCCTCTTCTCCGATCTTCGCAAATATAAGCGTGACACCTTCAAGATCATTTCTAAGTCTTGCCAAGAAAAACGCTGTTACGTGACCTATTCACTCGGGTATCATGAAGGCACGAACAACAAGAAGACCTGGATCTCTGAAGTGAAGAAAATTGCTGAGATCATCTGGGTTGAAGGTAAGTGGCTTATTGCTGATGTCAGCAACATCAAAACTTATCATGAGACAACCGAGACAATTGAAGTAACTCCTTAATTTCCTGATGACTTTCTCCGAAACGAAAGTTGGAGGAAGTCATGACTCAAGATCCATTTATCACACGTATGATGGCCGAAACGTTTGAGAGCGAAGACGCTGTCACGCGTGTATCGAGTTCACATCCTGAGCAGGATTTTCGTCTACGTCGCGGGCTTGCGAAACTTCCCGTCATGGCGTTTGAAGGTTCTTGGACATCCTTTGCGTTTGCTCAATTTCATATTCATGGTCACACCCTTGATTTGCCCATGGGGCACTCACCGCTACAAGGCTGGACACACTCCCAAGGTGACGTCGTTCACGGACATGCTTTTCTGCAGGTTTGTGGAACGCTCTTAAGCGTGAATCTCACTCATCTCTTTGTGATGCAGTCAGAAGACGATAAGCCTTGGCTTATATTTTGGAACGAACAAGAAGAAAGTGTGGATGTAGAGCAACTAAGAGGTTTGTTTAGTAGCTCGCAAGAATTTAAAAAAGCGGCTTAACGAAAAAGCCCCTCTTAGGAGGGGCTTTCTATTTCTATAGTGCTGTGTAGTATTGCTTCAGCATCTGCGCATCAACTTCCAAATTAGGACTGTTGCATACGACGTATCCACGAGCGTCCATATCTTTCAACGCTTTCATCAAGTCTTTCCAGTTGAACTTAGATTTCTCAAGGTTCAAGTGCTTCAAGTCACCCTTAGAGTTACTTGAGATGCCAGAGATGTGGATGTGCATCTCTTTCAACGTATTCGGGCCCAGTTCAGTCTTCAGAGTCTCGAGGACGCGACAGAAACCTTCGTAGTTATTCACGTCACCTGTTCTTGCGAACAAGTGAGAGAAGTCCATACAAGGCTTGCAGCTGCCAACGCTCTTCGAGAGAGAAATCAACTCTTCCAAAGAACCAAACTGAGAAGTCTTGCCGGTGAGCTCAGGGCGCAATTCGATTTCGATATCAAGACGTGACAAGCGCTCTTCGATCACGTTCAAGCTTTTCTCAACCAAATCAAACACATCATACGGCGAGTCTTTCATGTAGAAAGCCGCGTGGAATGTCATGCTCTCCGCTCCGCAAAGATCAGATATCTTCGCCGTTTGGATGATGCGCTCTACTGATGAGTCAATTTTGTCTTGCTCACGAGCATTCAAGTTAATGTAGTACGGACCGTGAGAAGTAAGAGGCACTCCCAATTCGTAAGAAACCTTACGAAGAGCTGAGGAAACTTCTTCTTTCATACGTACGCCATGAGCAAATTCGAGCTGCATGCAGTCCAAACTTAATTCATGAATACGCTTAACCCCTTCAACGGGATTGTTCTTTTTCGCAGTACTGTTCGGGACCCCTGCGGTTCCAAACAAAAGACGATCGAACGCCATGGCTTACTCCTGGTAACGAAATATCAAAAAACCAAATTCTTCCAATCCGCAATATCTCTCAAGCACTGACCGCAGCCCGTGCCCATTCCAAACGTCTGGCGCAACAACTCCACATCTACGGAGCGCGTTTCTGAACAAGTTTGCTTTATATCCAGCACACTTACGCAGTAACACTCACAAATCAAGGTCTCCTCGGCCAAGGGGGACTTCTCCCATTCACACAAAGCTTCTTGGGCTTCGCGCATATCCTCGTCTTTAGGTTCCATGTTGCGCTGCAATGATTTACCTGTTTTTTCTTCAGGCAATCTCCAGGGTTCAGGTGCGGGGACTTATAACTCGGGTCCAAATTTAAGTCCATGGGAAAGCCCCTCTCGTGTAAGAAAGTAAATGCACCCACCGGAGACCCCGGGTAAACTGGGTTAAGCAGTTTAAAACAGGACATTTCCCCATGCTTGCCAGGCTTTTTTTCATGGTTTTTTTAGGACTCGCCTGGGCCCTTTTTTTGACTTTTTTACCCCTCGGTCTGGCGATAACCTTAGGTGCCGTCACTACATTCGTTTGGGCCCTAATTAACCTATACCCAGATAAGTTTCTGCTTCATTACTTTCAAGCACGCGAGACCATTGAGACGGACCACTCGGCGGCCTATCGCGTAGCTCGCGCCCAAGCGTACAAGTTTAAAATTCCAGCGCCACGAATCTATAGCTATAGCGGTTTTTTTCATCGTGCTTACGCACTTGCCTCGCAAGATCGCCTGACGTTTTTGGTGGAGAGAAAAATTCTAGAACAAGCCGCGGAGAATGAACTCGAAGCCATGTTCTTTGCATTGGCGCTCCAGTCGCATGAAGGTGTTGTCCGTCGTCACACACTTTCTCTGCTTCTTCTTGCGATTCTCTGGGCCCCAGCACTTAAGATTATGAGCCTGCGCCGACAATCGTCCCAGTCGTCGAGTTGGGTTGTGCAGTTTTTAGTTGGCCCCTTTGCTAATCTCGTTTTTCGTCTTGTTCATCCCGTGGGTATTTGGAAAAATTTTTTAAAGAAGCTGGATATGTTTCCGTGGGAGAATTCACGTTTAATAGAACTCAATGCGCGTCTTGATCAGCCACGACTTGAAAGCTCTACATCTCGTTTGATGAATTTCAGATTCTATGCCGCGAATCACACAGCAGCTCAGCAAATGATTCTTGCGATTGAAAGTGCCACTCATCCGCTCGATTTACTTCATGGTGTAAATCCGGAGGTTGCGAATGCTTAAGAAAATTCGCCAGCTCGAATATTCGAGTCTCTATCCGCTGTTCTTTACAGTGGTCTTTATCCTGATTCTCATTCAGTATTCTTTCTTCTCACTCGACGCTATTTTCTACGACTTGTGGGTTCGCTTTGATTATTTCCAGCGAGAGAAAGCACCCATGGTCATGGTTGTCATGGACGAAGAGAGTGATCAGTTCTTAGGTGAGACTTACCCCTACACTTACGCTAGTCATCATCGATTTTTGCAAAAAGTCTTGGCCGATGGACCCGTAGGGGTAGGCTACCTTGTCCCACTGGAAAGCGAACCCGATTCACTTGTTGAACAGCGCTATATGAGCGAGCTTCGCCAAGAGGTTTTGGATTATCAAAAATCGAAGAAGGGCTTTTTTCGCTTCGGCACCAAATTTGAAATGATGTTCGGTGAAGTTCTACCCGTTGAAGATCTGAGACCCCTTGGTTATTCGACAGCGTTCCTTTATCAAGATAACCAGGTCTTTGCGCGTGATTCCGTTATCCGACGAGCTTCGCTCAACATTTCGGGTGAGGATTCTTTTCATCTATGGATCGCAAACAAATGGAGAGAGTCGCGAGGTGAGGAAAAGCTCGATGCCAATTCTTTTCCCGGTGCCGCTTACAATGCGGAAGCGGACGCAACTTTTGCGCTCTTCAAGTACGCTCATTCACCGGCAGAGGCCGACAGCTACACGACCATTCCTTATCACCGAGTGGTTACGGGGAATTATCCAGAAGGGTTTTTTAAGGACAAGTTAGTCATCGTTGGAACGCAATATATTTCCAATCCCGATGATTTTGCCCTTACACCATTTAACAAAGAAGAAGCCAAGGGACCCAAACTTAGTATTCATGCCAATATCATCCAGGCACTAGCGAAGGGAAGAACCCTTTCTCCGGTGCCCGACGTTCTCACCCAAATTCTTTCTGTACTGATAGCCGTTGTCCTCTCATTCTTTATTTCTCGCGTACAACCGACTAAGGGTTTGTTAATAACAATCACGTTGATGCTAGGAACATTTGCCTTTGGTTATATATGCTTTGTTGGGCCAGGCTGGTGGTTCAAACTGTCACACATGATCTTAGGGATTTTTGTTGTGTACTACATCTGGGTTCCATTCCGTGCCATCGAGGAATACCAAACCCGTTATGCGATCCAAGAAGAATCAAAGCTTTTAAAGCAGGTTGATAACCTCAAGCAGAACTTTATTTCTTTAATGAGTCATGATTTGAAAACACCTGTGGCGAAGATTGCGGGGATCGCTGATATTTTGCGTCTCCAGTATGACAATGCCCCCCAACAACGTCAGTTGTTGGACAACATCGTTCAAGCAACCAAAGAGCTAAACAGCTTCATTACATCGATTCTGGATCTGACAAAAATTGAGAGTCAAAATCTTACGCTCAAGAAAGAGAGCAAAGACATCAATAAAATTATCGAAGGTATTGTAGAAAAACTACGCTTCGAAGCGGAGTCAAACCAGATGGAGCTCGAGACAGATCTCGCTCCGCTTTATCCTATCCAGGTCGACTCGGTTTTGATGAACCGCGTAGTCTCGAACTTAGTCGAGAATGCTCTGAAATATGCGGGACGCGGAAAGACGATTAGCATTAAAACCTGGGATGATCCTCAGTGGGTCTACATCGCTATCGCAGACAATGGAGTAGGTATCAAACCAGACGACCTCACTAATATATTTGACAAGTTTTATCGGGTCAAAAATGACTCAACTCATGCCATCAAAGGTTCTGGGCTGGGGCTTTATCTGGTAAAATATTTTATCGAACTTCACAGCGGTACGATCTCGGCCGCCTCTGAATTAGGTGTGGGCACTACCTTCACGGTAAAGCTCAAAAATGAATAGGAGCACGGTCATGCATAAGGTTCTCGTAGTTGATGACGACAAAGTTCTTCAGCAGTCAGTGCGCCAAGCGCTGGAGTTCCATCACTTCGTCGTAGACGTTGCTGACAACGGCAAAGAAGCCGTAGGTAAAGTTTATCGCGAGAAGTATGACCTCGTGGTGATGGATGTAAACATGCCAGAGATGGATGGCATCCAAGCACTTACAGAAATTAAGAAACACGATCCTTCTATGATCGTTTTGATTCTTACGGCGTACTCGAACGTCACTGACGCTGTGAAAGCAGTGAAGGAAGGCGCGTACAACTATCTTGAGAAGCCGATCAGTGGTGAGAACCTCGTTGCATTGATTAAGCGCGCACTCAAGGCTCGCTCACTTGTTGAAACAACCGCATTCTCAGCTCCGTTACTTTCTATTGGCGAAGCCAGCGCTTCGAACGATAAGTTCGTTGGTGAATCAAACTCGATGAAGAAAGTGTTCGACGTTATTAGCAAGCTTGCTAAGGTCAACACGCCTGTTTTAATTCGTGGTGAGTCAGGTACAGGTAAAGAGCTTGTCGCTAAAGCCATTCACTACAACGGCCCACGCAAAGACGAAAAATTTGTAACGTTGAACTGTGGTGCAGTTCCAGAAAACTTGATCGAGTCGGAATTGTTCGGTCACGAGAAAGGTGCCTTTACAGGTGCCAACGAACGTAAGATCGGTAAATTTCAATACGCTGATAGCGGAACATTGTTTCTCGATGAAATCGGAGATATCTCGCCGGCCATGCAAGTAAAACTCTTGCGCGTGCTTCAAGAGAAATGTTTTACGCCAGTAGGTTCGAACCGCGAAATTAAAGTCGACGTTCGTATCATCGCGGCTTCTCACAAACCGTTTGAAGAAATGATTAAGACCGGCGACTTCCGCGAAGACTTGTTCTATCGCTTGAACGTTTTGCCAGTTTACTTGCCACCACTTCGTGAACGTAAGAGCGATATTCCGCACTTGTTGAATCACTACATTAGCTACTTCAATAATCTTCACGGACTCCAAATTAAGGGCCTTACTCCAGAAGCAGTTGAAGTTCTTACGAACTACGGCTTCCCGGGAAACATTCGTGAACTCCGTAACGTGATCGAGCACTGCTTTATCATGGAGTCGGGAGACATGATCGATGTCTCGGCTTTGCCTTCTCAAGTCTTTAAGGGTGGAACAGCCAAAGAAGAAAAAGAAAGTGGCTCAGAAGAAACCTTGATCGATCTTCAGTCAATCAAGGACTCTGTTCTTGATTCACCATCTCCTGCGACGGGCGCAGGGGCCGCGGCTTACAACGCCGGTGAGGTTCAATTCTCGTTCGGGGTTCGCCACGGTGATGGCGGTAAACTTGATTTCGCTATCGCGAAAGATAGCTTTGAGCGTGAGTTCATCGTTCAAGCGTTGAAGCTGAACAAAGGCCGCATTAATCAAACGGCACTCAACGCTAACATCCCAAAGAAAACACTACTGCGCAAAATTGAGAAGTATGTGATCAATCCGAAGGACTACTACTAGATGGCACGTTTCTGGAAACTTCTCGTATTGATGTGCTTTCTGATCATCATTGATCAGCTTGTTAAGGGCTGGACCCAAACGGAATTTCAAGTGGAAGGGCAATCCATCACTGTAATTGATGGATTCTTTAACCTCACTTATGTCAAGAATACTGGTGCAGCGTTTGGGATGGGCGGTCAGGCCGCACCATTTTTGCGAATGATTATGTTTCTAGCAGTACCGACAATTTTTTCTTTTTGGGTTCTTGTGATGTTGTTTAAAAGCATCAAAGGAACCTTTCATATGTCGCTTGCCTACGCTTTAATTCTTGCAGGTGCCGTAGGTAATCTCATTGATCGATTCACATTGGGTTATGTCGTGGACATGCTCCACTTCTATTTCCGCACCTATCACTTCTATGTTTTCAACATAGCCGACAGCTGCATAACGATTGCTGCGTTTATATTGATCGGCGACATGGTCTGGCATGCCCGTCTTAAACATAAGTCGACTCAAGAGCAAAAGTCCTAATGTGGCCTGTCCTGCTTGATTGGCAAGGAACAGTCATTTACGCGTACCCATTGTTTATTGGACTTTCATGGGGTCTTGGATATCGCTTAGGCGAATCGGCTATGCCAGAAGACATGACTCGCACTCAGTATTCTCTGTGGGTGCTAGGGCTTTTTATTTCTTCATGGATTGGTGCGAAACTTCTTTTTATTCTCACACAAGATCGTTGGGCCACTGGTGACTTAGTTCGAGCTGCCAATTTTTGGTTAGGCGGCGGCTTTGTTTTTTTAGGTGGTTTACTGGGCGGAGGAGTTTACTCTTTAATCGTTGCCACACTTCTTCCCCAATTCAGTACGAAGCGGATGTCATTCTTACTCGTGCCACTTCTTTGGGCGCACGCTGTAGGAAGGATCGGATGTTTTTTAGCCGGTTGCTGTTACGGAACTGAGAGCCATCTTCCTTGGGCCGTTGAAATGCATGGGTCCCACCGCCATCCCACGCAACTTTATGAAGCTTTTGGTTTGGCATTGCTGGCCTGGCTTTTGAAAACGCGGCGTATATCAAGCAACAAATTGCCGGCCTACTTGCTGGGCTATGGTGTTCTTCGTTGGGTGGTGGAATGTTTCCGCGGTGACGAACTTCGAGGCGCCTGGTTTGGGCAAAGTACTTCACAATGGATCGCCCTTGCCATGGCCTTCGTGGGCGTAGCGCTCATTGTACGCTCACAACTCCCTAAAAAAGCGTAAACCCAAGCATTTAGATCAAGTTTTCTCGTCCTGCTCCGATAAGGCTAAAAACCGCCTCAGGAGAATAGGCTTGGAAAACAGCACCCGCGCTCCACGTACACTTCCTTATCGCTTTTACTACAAGTGGTACTCCATGGTTTGCGCCATGGCCTGGCTACTTTGTGCGGGAGGTTTCACGCTGCTCTTCATGCGACATGGTTGGGGCTGGCATGGTGAAGGGCGAGAAGAGATGTTCAGTTTCGCGGCGATGCTCTTGTTTATTCCAGCGCTCTATCTTTGGTGGCTCCATCCGAAACTCACACAAACTGTTCAGGTCTACTCGGATCATGTACGCGTTTCGACAAAAGACTTTTCTTGGGAAATTGCCTTCAACGATATCCTCTCTGTTGAGTGTCCTTTCCATACCATGATCCGTCTTAAAATGAAAGATGGTCATAGCTGGTGGTTCAGTGCCGCCTTAGAGCGCTCGGACTATTTATGGGAAGGTCTCATGAAGGCCCGTCCAGAATTGATGGGTGGCCCAGAGACTTACGAGAATTTCCGTCTGAAACTGGTGCAGTATGATCATCACGAAAAACGTAAAGAGTGGTTCTTCCGCCACCGTTTGCTGGATGTTGTAAATTGGGTTGTACTACCTGTGCTCGCTTTGGCGATCGGCTATCAAATCCAATCTGAGCAAGTCGTCATTAATTCAAAGAGTCTCTACTTTTTCCGACTTAGCATGTATTCGCTCTTTGTAACGATCGTCTGTGCTTTTGCCTGGTCAGTTATCCTTAAAACATTTGTTTTTGATAAATTAGTAAAAAAACAAATGGCAGAAGGCAATAAGCTCAGAGACTTGGTTCTGGAAGATCGTATTATTCAGCGTGGTAAGTGGTTGCAGGTTGTCTCGTGCGCACTTCTCCTCACGGTTGTTGTGAAGAGTGATCTCAATCTATTTTCTATTACAAAACTTCGCTATGAGGCCAAGGCGTTTAAGCTGAAGCCTGGTAAAACCATTGTGATTGATAATCGCTTTAATTGTGTTGATTGTGCACATGCGGTCAATGAAGGGGACATCCTACTCTTCGGACGAGGCACGATTGGCCAGGTCCTAGCGCTTCCAGGGGAAGTCATTGCCCAAACTCGCAACACCTCTCTAGGTCGTAGCATTGCCAGTGAAACTGTGATGGAAGTTCCGGAAGGTCATATCGCCTTGAAAACCGGCGCTGATGGAAAAGAAGTCGTACTGGTTCGTATAGGTGACTTAGTTGGTAAGTTGAAAACCCCGTGATCTAAACATAGACGAGCGCTACACTTATTGCAGGGGAATAATCACTCTGTAATCAGCTTGGAGGCTCGTCTATGAAGCACTTTCTGTCGCTATTCACACTCACCGTTTTATTCTTCACGACCAATGCACGCGCCGATCTTTTGATCGAGCCTGTTGTTGGTTACAACTTTAATGCCGTTGCAGATTTTGAAGATGGTGAACGCTATAGCGGAGGAACTGGCCCTTCATTTGGTGGTCGTCTAGGTTATCAAAATCTTGGTTTGCAACTCGGAGTCGACTATCTCAATAGCTCACTAGATATGGATGATGAGGATTTTGATAAGAACATTGATACAAGCGAGTGGGCTGCTTTTGTAGGTTTTAAATTTCCAATTTTGCTTCGGGTTTATGCTGGATACATCTTTAGTGCTACCGGGGAAACAGAAGACGCTGCCAACAACGAATATGAATTTTCAAAAGGTTCGGGCTACAAAGCTGGTATCGGCTTCACTGGTCTTCCATTCATCAATATCAACCTCGAGTATAGAGCCGGTACATTTGATGAGATCAAAATTGACGGTGATGAGTCTGACTCAACAGCAGACTATCAATCGATCATGCTTGGCTTAAGTTTGCCTTTCGCGATCTAGTCACAAAAAAAGCCCCTTCGGGGCTTTTTTATTTTATGCAATTTCTTCGTCTTTCTTTTCATCCATTGGTGGCGGATCAATGTAGAGACTTGAGCTGAGTGTCTCATTACCCCAAGCAACGAATGCATCAT
>JAKFUR010000001.1 GCA_021732585.1 Bacteriovoracaceae bacterium | reverse complement strand
TTATGGCACCTACTCTCGCAGTGGCCCGTCTCTTGCGTCGTAACAATCTCACACTGCAAGATTTTGATATCTACGAGATCCATGAGGCCTTTGCTGGTCAGGTGCTATGTACGCTCAAGGCCTGGGAAGATGCGAACTATTGCAAAACAAAACTCGGCGCCACTGGTGCTCTCGGCAGTATTGATCGCAAGAAGCTCAATCCAAAAGGTTCAAGCCTGGCAACGGGCCATCCCTTCGCTGCTACCGGCGGTCGTATCCTGCATACGCTAGCGAAGCAACTCGCCCAGCGAGGCAAAGGCCGTGGTTTGATTTCTGTTTGTACCGCAGGCGGGATGGGAGTTGCGGCGATTGTTGAACGTCCGTGAAACTCATCCTCGACATAACTCCTCTCAAAGAATACCCGCTCTACCGGAGACTTTTCTTCGGTAGATTAGTTTCTTTTTTCGGCAGCCAGATTACTTATGTAGCTCTGCCATGGCAGCTTTACCAACTCACGAACTCAACGTTTGACGTGGGTTTGTTAGGAATGGCGCAACTGGTTCCTTTGCTGGTGATGGGACTTTGGGGTGGTGCCATTGCAGATATCTTTGAGCGCCGCTGGGTCTGTGTCATCGCAGAATCCTTACTAGTACTCTGCAACGTGGCCCTCATCATCATGACAGTAACAAATCACATCACACCGGGTGCGATCTACGCCATCGGTGGGATTATGGCAGGACTCAATTCATTACACCGACCGGCCTTCAATGCTCTCATTCAACAGGTGGTCAAACACGAGGACCAGGCGCGCACCAGTCCACTGAGTTCCTTCACCAGTACCTTCGGTATGATCGCAGGCCCGGCCGTAGGCGGAGTGCTACTTTCCACTGTGGGAATAACTTGGACCTACGTCATCGACATGCTCACGTATCTCTTTGCCACTGGCATGCTGCTGGGCTTACCCAAAATTGCCATGCCCCTTGATGCGGCTAAAAAAGTTATACTTCGGGCCATTAAAGAAGGTCTAGATTACGCCGTGGCACGCCGTGATCTCTTGGGCACCTACCTCGTCGATATGTTCTCCATGACCTTTGCGTTTCCCAATTCTCTTTTTCCTCTGCTCGCAGCGACGGTCGCCGGCACGGATAAGATTGGCTGGTACTACTCGGCAACAGCACTGGGCGCTTTGATAGGCACGTTAACGAGTGGATGGACTATTCCTCGCGTTCGACATGGAAAAATTATTACTCTCGCTGCGGCCGGCTGGGGCTTTGGTATTTTTGCCTTCGGCTGCTCTACTGATTTTTTCTATCTCTCACTTTTCTTTTTGGCGCTGGCCGGCTGGAGTGACATGGTGAGCGGAATCTTCCGCGGCACGATTTGGAATCAAACCATTCCTGCCGATCGGCGCGGTCGCCTTGCGAGTGTGGAAATGCTCAGCTACGCCTCAGGGCCTTTGCTCGGAAATTCACTGATGGGTTTTATGGCCGATGCCTTGGGCCCCTCAAAAGCGCTTATGATCGGTGGTCTCACTGCCGCCTTCGGTTGCCTTGTGATCGGTCGAAGCTTACGTGAATTTTGGCACTACCGGGCGGCAGCATGAAAGAGTGGTTTGAGAAAACAATTCTCGCTTTAAATCTGTGCCCGTTCGCACGTGTGCCTTATGAGAGAGGGTTGGTGCGTTTGCTGGATGCTGTTAGCAAAGAGCCCACGTCGGCCCAACACGCTTTTCTCAATGAGCTTGAACTAATGAACGATCAGTCGGCTCAGCAACTCTCCACGACGCTGCTAGGTTTTCCTCATTGGAAAATTTCTTTTGAAGACTTCTTAGATTTCGCTGAAAACATGGAAGCGCTCCTTGAAGAGGTCGGTCTTTCTGAGCAGATTCAACTGGTGGTTTTCCATCCTCAGTTTCGCTTGGATGGTTTTCCGAAAGAAAGTTTCGCGCATTGGCCTAACAGCTCGCCCTATCCTGTACTCCATCTTTTGCGCAGGCCCGAGGTGATCGCCGCGGCTACGCCAGAAAGAAGTGAGCAGATATCCATCGCCAATGAAGCAGCCATAGGAAACCTCAGTGATGCCGAGAAAAGAAAATATTTTCCTTGGAAATTTTAACGGCGCTTGAGGGTGATCTTCACATCGTTAAGGGCCGCAAGAATTTTATTAAAATTCCCACCCCGGTAGCGACCTTTGGCTTTTATGAGCCACTCTTCCATCCGCCAATTGCTGTCTTCCATAATCGCATCCGTTAAGGAGTGCGCGATGATGAAGAGCGCTGCCATGGGAGAAATCTTCGCTTGGTTAAGTCCGCGCGGAAAACCACTCCCGTCCGGTAGTTCTTTTTGCATGGAGAGCATGGCGGCCACATCCGGCGGAGCACTGTTATCGGCCAGCGCTGCCTTCGCCGCTTCGTCTGGAGACCGGAAGAATAAATTGATTTCTTCCTCGGTGAGCTGGGCCTTATGACTTTCTAAATCTGGGCGATCACGCAAGTGCGCTAGACGGGGATGACCAAATAAAGGCGCATCGTGCATGTAAGCCGCATAGACGAATTTTTCCATGCTGGCTTCACTCACCCAATTCATGGTGCGAGCGACAAAAGTACAAACCACCGTCAGAACCTGAATATGTTCTGCGATGTAAGCGTCCTGCCCACGCAGCACTTCCAACTGCTGGAGGTACTTCGCCAGCGCTGGACGCTGCTTCATCTTTTTGAGCGTACGATCCACTTCGACCTGCAACATCGCTTGGAATTCTGGGCTCAGGAGATCTGAGTCCATCAAGGCCTCAGTCGCCTTACGACTTTTCTGGCCTCCGTTATTAAACGCATCCAACGCCGCGGTAGGAATGGCATCGAGCATTTTTACGCCGACACGCCAGTCGAGTCCTTCCTCGCGCTCACTTTTTGTATCAGTGCGCTTGACCCACATGACATGTCCCAACAGCGGTTTCATCAAACCTGCTTCGCCTAAGGACGTGAGTTCGATGAACTTCCCTACTTTAAAAAAATCCACGTTCTGGTGAGATATATAAATCCCTAAACCACGTTCTGAAATATCTCGTAGAGACACTTTCAGCGTCGCTAATTGATCGGCGCGAAGATGGGCAAAATACGGACGAGTCATCACATACCTCTCGCCTCGGCGGAAGTGCAGACGTTTCGTCTCACGAAAATCACGCCAATGAATTTCTTCTGGCATGTGCACCAGGACTTGCCCCGGCATCACTTTGACCAGCTGGCCTTTGAACACGGTTTCGCGAAAAGCGAGTTTCACATACACCGGTGAGTTCGGCGCAAGCAACGCCGAGTTGGGAGCAAACCCGAGGGTAATATTTTTTTGGGCCGTATCCATGTTAAGGGCCGTCACAGGATAAACCGTGCGATGACCTGCGTGAGATTGCCAAAGGATGGATTGATTGGCAGTGGCACTTTTGATCATGACTTCCACAATCTCTTGTTGAGAGTTGGAAATTTGATAGCTGGAAATGATCGCGGCCGAAGTTGTCATCCTCTCTATTCTAGGCGAGAGAGGACGAGTGCGGCCTAGGAAAATCTAAAGATCTTTCCCATTGAGTTCGCAGTCTGTGCCGTCCCCTTCTTCGAGGATGAGATGCTGAATATGAAATTTACTTTTAAGACGAGAGCGCAAAGCAGACAGCTCTACTCGGGAGGGCGTTGCGCCCTGGGTTAGACGGGCATGCAGCGCGAGAGTTTGTGAATCTAGCTTCCACATGTGCAAACATGAAGTTTGCCAGCCCTGCTCTGTGAGCCAGCGACGCACAGGAGTTGAATCCTGCGTTTGACCATCCAAAAGCTCGTGAGCGCTCTCTTTGAAAAGCCCCCAGCCCCAGCGCAGAATCATAATCGCGCCCAGAATCCCCACAGCCGGATCGGCCCACTGCCAGCCTTTCCAGTAAGCGAGTCCCAAAGCAACAAGAGCAAGTACGGACGTTAAGGCATCTGCGATGACATGCGCATAAGCGCCGGCCATGTTGAGATCTTTGTGTTCGTGTTTATGTTCATGCTTGGGCGCTTGCGGATTCATGACCAGCGAGTGCTTCGGCTTATGATCATGATCGCAATGATCATGCCCATGACTATGGCCGTGTCCATGATCATGCTTGTGCTCGAGAATCAGCGCGCTCAAAAGATTCACGACCAACCCAATTACAGCAACCACCATCGCCTCTTTGGCCTGCAGAGCTTCTGGGTGCATGAAACGATGAATGGATTCAGCAATCATCCACACGGCGGTCATCAGCAACACGACGGCACTGGTGTAGCCACCGAGTACCAGAACCTTGCCGCCACCAAACGCGTAGCGCGTACGAAAGTCCGGTTGATCGACGAGTTTGTAACCGAGCCAAGCAATGCTCAGAGCACCCACGTGCGAGGCCATGTGCCAGCCATCGGCTAAAAGCGCCATGCTGCCGGTCCAATAACCCGCGGCAATCTCCACCACCATGGTGACGGCGGTGAGAATGATCACCCATTGGGTGCGTTGGCGTTTTTCGTGGTTCTTCATAGTTCGTCGTACTTGCGAGCATGGCCGCGAGAAAGTTCGACCGGATATTTTTCAGCGTTGAGTTTCATTTTGTGTTCGATGGCACTTTGCAGATCGATCTGCAGCAGATCACAAAGCCGCAGTAAGTACACGGCGACGTCGGCGACTTCTTGGCGGACAGCTTCGCCTTTTGGCGTTTGCATGACGTTCTTAGCTTCCTCGCTATCGAGCCATTGGAATTGCTCCATAAGCTCAGCGGCTTCAACTGTTAAGGCCATGGCAATATTCTTAGGTGTGTGAAATTTCTCCCACTCCCTCTCCTGAGCGAACTGACGAATTTTGTCTTGAATATATCCAGTATCGAGCATGGCAGAGGGCCCTTTTTTCTCAGTGTACCCCCTTTGATGCGGTGTTAGAATAGAGAGGATGCATCAAAATGACGTGATCCTTTTTTTTGATGGTGTGTGCGGGCTTTGTAACGGGCTCGTCGATTGGTTGTTGCCTCGCGACCATCATCGTCAATTGAAGTTTGCCACTCTCCAAGGCACCACCGCGAAGGCGCTTCTCCCTCCTGAAATCATCGCCGATCTTGATACCGTCGTGGTGTGGTACCGCGGCAAAATTCTGCTTCGTTCCGACGCTGTCCTGGCATGCCTGACTCAATTAGGCGGAAGCTGGCGACTGGTGGGAATCTTCAAAATCATCCCCGCCTTCATCCGCGACGCTATCTATAATCTCATTGCCCGCAATCGCTACCGCTGGTTTGGGCAGCGCCTCACGTGCCGCATGCCACTTCCTGGTGAGCGTCTTCGTTTTTTAGACTAAACTATTCCAAAAGAAACCTCGGAGATTATTCATGAAAGCTCTCTTGCTGTTGTTGGTTTGTTCTGTTGCTCATGCTGGGACTGTGAAATTTAAAGTGACTCTCTCTCCTGCTGGAGATTTCCTCGCTCAATCCGCGAAAGGCCGCGGCTTCATTGAAAAAAATGGCAGCGATCTCACGGCGGGTGAACTCACCGTGGAAGTGGGCACACTGAAGACCGACATCGAACTGCGCGACAAGCATTTGCATGAACGACTCGGTGGAGCGAAATCAAAAATCGTTTTAAAGAATGCCAAAGGCACTGGCGGTAAAGGCACGGGCACGCTCATGGCCAACGGCCAATCCAAGCCGGTGGCTTTCGTTTACAAAGAAAACGGCGGCCAGGTGGTGGCGCGTTTTGCGATCAAGCCCTCTGACTTCGGGATCAAGGATGTGAAGTATCTCGGGATCGGGGTCGAAGATAAAGTTGTCGTCGACGCCCAGTTCCCGCTTCGCTAGGCCTCTCCTGCCCGCTGTTAGCTGCACGATAAGACGCAGAATTTGAGAGACTCAAGTGCATACAAAGGGTTGCCTTTAGGCTGCGTCCATATGATCAAACTTCGTTCAACCAAACCGGAATAATTTACACGTTTTCATCCGACGCAGAAATCCACGCTTATTATCTATAAAAAAATAACGCAAGGAACGGTCCATGAAAAAATTAATCTTAGCATGTTCAATCCTCACGATTTCGACAATCACTCTGGCTGACGTAATTCTCATACCAGTGCCAGGAAAAGAAGACATTCGTTTAGAAGTGGGTTCAAGAGTGGGAAACATACAAACAACTACAATTAGTAATTATGGTCATCTAGAGTTGGCCAATGGGAAAGTTATCTATAATCCAAGAGAGATTAAATTCACCAACGACGAAGTTTATATCTCTTGTGGTGGAGAGAGCCATTGGTTGTTCAAGTCGCGGACAGAAAAGTGCGCTAAAGACTTTGCAATTGCCCTTTGTAAACAGCGCTTTGATGAGTGTTCCGTAGTAGAAGCTGAATCTTGGTATGGGAGCTCTGCTTCTTGGGTTGATAGTATGAGCTATCGTCATTCAGGTGCTAAAGTTAAAGGTATTGATCTATAGCTCATGCATGAGGTTTGAATCACTAGAAACTTGTTCAGAATGTCTAACCGCCCAGGATGCCACAGGTTGCTAAACTTGCACTATCCTGTGGCTCAGAGTGGAATCTGCTTCTCCCAGTCTGTGCGGGTCTTCGTACAGAACGGAATCGACGGCTCGCCCTTCTTCCACTGCGAACAGGCTTTTTGCACCTCAAAGAAATTCAACACCAGCATTTTCTGCGAGATGTCCGTCACCACCGTCGTGATGTCTCGCACTTTACCGTTGCGGCTAATTTTCAAATGCGCTGACTGGAGCTTGGTCGGATTGAAAAAAATCTGCTGAATCAGATCTTCTTCGCTATCGATGCGTTTATTGAACGCCTGGAGAATGATATCCCCGGACTCGAGCTTTCCACCCACGGCCGCTTCTTTAACCAGCACGCCACCGAGCCCATCTTTCATCACTTTCCCAACTGTCTCTGTTGGTACGCGGTACATTTGCACCACATCACGCAAGGCCTGCACTCGTGAGACACAACGGAAGGTCGTGGTCGACGCTGGATGCTGCACTTCCGTCTTCACAGTCGGCGCCGTGGTTGCAGCGCCACCGAGAGCATGAGCACGTGCCTTGCTTTGATAGCCGGGTCCATTTATTTCAGTTTCCGCTCGCAGCTCTGTCGTGGTTTCATTAAGAAACGTCAGCATCCGTTTGTTGTAGCAACTTTCGATTGCGGCAAGTTTCGAATAGTGAAACGTGCGCATGGACGTGGTGTGCTTGTTGCCAAGAAAGACGCTGGAGGTTTCATCCGTCTTGCTGCCGAAGGGGCCTTTCACTTCTCCATAGGGTGTAGGACGTGAGGCACACGCACTTAGAAACAGCAAAGCGAGTAAGGTCTTATAAGTCATACAATCCTCCGAAGCTCCACAAGAGCGATCCATCGAGCATGGCCGCGGTTGTTGTGAAGTGAGTTTTTTTCGTCATTCTCCAGCGTCCATCAACGGAGAATCCAAACGGGATGGCACGGCGAGACTCTACCGTGGTTCCCGCCGGTTCCGTGTAATCAACCTTACGAAGCATGACTGGAAGTCCAAAAGCGAGGCCCGCTTCACCATCTGACAGAAGTTTCCAGTAGCTCGGCTTAAAGAGAATGCCTTTACTGGACACACTGTCTTGGAAATAACGAGCGGTATTTTCCGCACCGACGTTCCCGTTGGTGGCATAAGCACAGATATCAAAAGTCCATTCGTGCTCAACATCGCCGTAGGCATACTGACCCCCGGCGCAGAAGCCGCGTTGGGGTGAGTAGATCTTTTCTTCTCCAGCGGAGTCTTTCAACAAGGCGAGTTCTTGATAGCTCATGTACTGGAACAGCACGCGCCAATGCGATTTGCTGATCAAACGTTTACGATCTGCCTGCGCCTTATCAATATAATCAAGTCGCGTTTCAACTTTATCAATTTCGTACTCGTAGGCCGCGGCGGCGCTGAGGTAGTACTTCGAGCGGCGGTAATTGTAGATGTCGTCTTTATCCTCTTCACCTGAGTCATGAGAAGCGTAAAGCTGGGCATGCAGAGTGCCGAGGAAGTAGTAGGCCTTCAAGAGCCGAGGTGAAACCCGCGGCATCTTCCCTTTTTTATTTCGCATCCACGCGTCCAGCGCGCGCTTATCGCGGCCGAGCTTTTGGCCGGCCATTGCCTCGAGTTGCTGAATGCGCTTTTCGATGGAAGCCTTGGTGGCTTTCGCTGCGAAAGCTGAAGCGCTCAAACAGAGAACAACGATCAGTGTGCAAAGATATTTCATAACCATAGGTGAACCTGGGCAAGAAGTTGCCATGTATCTTTGTTGGCCGTGGTTTCACTAAAGCTTCGACGATTGATCACATCGAGACGTAATTCTGTTTTTTGGCGCGGGAACCATTGCAGACCAGGACCTACTCCAAAAAATTCTTCTTCCTTGCTGGTATCGGCCTGGTAGTAGTCCAACGTGGTTTGGACCCACATGCCACGAAACCACATCAGGTGAGTTTGCAAAAGTCCATAACGAGACGTCGTACTGTCGCCGCTACCGATCAGCGGATCGTTCACGATCTGGCCCACTTCCGCCATGACCGCATGGCCTTTACCAAAACCAATTCGATCATGGATCGCCATACTGGTTTTACCCAAAGCATTGGTCTTGCCATTCATGTACGAAACGCCCAGGCGCTGACGAGGAGTGACTCCCCACTCCAAAATTCCCGAGTAGCCTTTGTCGTGGAGGTCTTCGTCTTTCTCGTTTTGATCGCCGATGTAGTAGTGGGCCGAGCCCTCAAGCTTCTCACCGACGCCATGAACCAACACGCCGTGCACTTGATTGTACTGGGCGACGCTTGGGGCGCGACGAGCCGAGAGGTTGTGATCCGGAATCCGTAAACCGTAGGCCTTGTCCATTTTACCAGCGTAAATGCCGACTTTCGGAGTGGGACGCCAGCCCAGATAATGCTCCCGCGAAAAACTCTTCGATTCCATCAGATTGTTTAAGTCGCGCGACTGAAGTGCCGAATCCGTAGGACGTGTTCCCAGGGTGAAACTCATGATGTACTGATCGCGATCGCCGCCTTTCAGCACAAGGTTCGCATCGAGCTGCATGTTGATCCACCGGCGCTGTGAATCTGATGAGAAGGCCGATGAGTCATAACCCAGTCCACGGTAGCCAATGAACGGGCGCAGCCATTTATTTTTTTCTGGATTGATGCCGGGAAAAGCGGAGTCGGCTACCAAGTCTTCTTCAGTGGCATCACCGGCACCCATGCGTCCTGCGATAGCCGTCGCCGCCACACCACGACCGTAGTCATTAATGGGCCCGTTACCTTGCGGGTTGTAGTGGCAGGTCAAACACGAGGTGTATTGAAGACCGATGTAATGCGGGTAAGAATAAGCCATCGTCGGCCAGAGGCCGATGCAAATTACAAGCTTCGCCACCAGCTGGGCGATCTCTTCAAGTTTTTTTAGCATATCCCCTTCTCGCAAACGAAACTCCTTATTCTTGCCCGCTAGAATTTCTTCCACGTGCCTCTCGAAAGCGACCACAGGTCCTAGCATCCGATGTGAAATCCAAAGACCAATCAAAAAAGCCACACTCATGAATAACAATGACAAGCAACTCAAGACCACCAAGTACTGACGACCAAAACTAGCTGCTAGCTCAGGTGGAAACGGCTGCAGGATTTGTTGAATAAAAGCATAACTAAAAAATCCCAACATGACACACAGACCACCGACTACGGCGACGAACTTAAAACTGAAGGCGATCTGCTCGGCAGGATGATGCCAGATCTGACGGCGCTGCTCACCCGGATACCAAATGTCGCTCTCGCGACGAAACATCCACCACAGAATTGTGCCAAGCCCTACCCACAAAAAAACATCGGCTAAGTTGAGCGCCATTCGTTGACCGTTGAACCAAGGCACGGCAATCCAATCAATGGTCCAACCGCGCACGGCCTTATCAAGCACATTGCCCATAATGCCTGCAGTGAGGCTCGAGACGCCCAGCTTTAAACCGAGCAGTCGTGGATGAAGATAAAGTTGCAGACCTACATAGATAAGAAAAATAAAACCGCTCAAAGCACTCAGCGAGAGCACAAGTAAGTACGAAGGGAGCTCTCCCAAAAACCCCAGCATGACTCCGGGGTTAGGCCAGAAATGGCCACTGGCCACGGCTGCCTGTTTACTAAGCCCATCAATAGCGATGAGACCGAGCAAAGCCATCGGTGGGTAAAGGGACGTTTTCTTCATGACTTAAAGGATAGAAGGACCCCAATAAAGGCGTAAAGACCGGATTATCCGACTAAACCTCTTTATTTTTAGTTTCTTATCAAGTCCGACCGATAAGTCCGCCAGAGGAGTCCTTCATGAAGTACCTAGTCTACTTATCTATCGTCTTGTGTCTTCCTGCGCTTGCAGGTCAAATAGAGCGACAAAAAGCATGGACCATCCATAATCGAGTCGCAGGTGTGCCACCGACACCCTCGATGCTAAATCAAATGGAGGCCGATCTCTTGCGAGGTGACTCGGATGCGGCCATCACGAAGGCCATGGCCCACCCTAACTTCACATCTATCGTCTTAAAAAATTGGTTTAAACCTTGGAGCAACCAAGCCCGCTCGGCCGGTGGTCAACTTAATGACTTCGTCGCGACTGCCGTCGGTATGATCCGAGACAACACTCCGTTTGATCAAATTCTCTACGGTGACATCCTTTATCATGCCAATGCCGCCGCCATTGCCAACGTTCCACCTTATGCCCGGGATAGCAACAATCACTACCGCGAACTCGAAGTACGCGATCCTAACTGGGCTGCTCGGGTGATGGTTGACTCTCAAGCTGCAAACAATGGCGTCACAGACAGCGCCGGCGCCATCACCACCCGTGCTTTCGGTGAGGCCTATTTCAGTGCCGGGACGAACCGCCGCATGACTCGCTACTTATTTATCAATTTTCTTTGCCGCGATTTCGAACAACTCCACGACGTAACCATTCCAGATTATCGTGTTCGTCGTGACGTTGAACGTAACCCGGGCGATGACTCGCGTACCTACAAGAACAAATGCGTAGGCTGTCACGCAGGTCAAGATGCTTTGGGTGGTGCCTGGGCTTTCTTTAACTACAACAACAACCAAGTGCAATACACTCCGGGGACAGTGCAAGGGAAGATGAACCAGAACAGCCAGTTCTTCCCGGATGGTTTCCGCACCACCGACGATTCGTGGATCAATACCTGGGCGAAAGGTCAAAACTCATCGCTAGGCTGGAGTGACAGCGAACCGAAAGACGGTAACGGTGCTCGCCAGATCGGCCGCATGCTCGCGAAGTCGAAAGCCTTCGGCGAATGCATGGTAGATCGCTCGTGGGAACTTCTCTGCATGCGCAAGTTCAAGGCAGCCGAGAAAGACATCAAAGAAGACCTCGCTCAGTACTTCATGAACGACACCAATTACAACATGCGAATGCTCTTCGCTGCGACCCTTAACAAGTGTGTGATCGATGAAAACTAATCCAAACCTTGTTCGCTGGGGCCTCGTCGTACTTTTGGGTGCGATGCTCGTCACTTTTACTCAATGTATTGGAACACAGTCTGGTGAAAGCGACACCTCAGGCACGCAGGCTTTGCCCAGCGAAGTCTTGATTCCAGAAGATGAAGAAGCCCCGGAGATCGGCGTGAAAGATGCTGAGCGCACATTGCAGACCATGTCGGCACTCACCGGAGTTCCAGTCGCAACCGTGCAAAACATCTTTAACTCTGACCTCAAAGCCCAGCTTCCAACGAACTCTCGAGTTGAAGCGATGCTAGAGACTCATATGATGGGTGCCACAAAACTTGCCAGCGAATTTTGCAACGCTCTCATCAACGATCCAGGCCGTCGCGCAGCGATCTGGCCGACATTTAACTTCGCTGAAGCCAACGCCAACCAATTCATTGCAGGTTCGGCTTCTCGTCGCACGTTCATCATTCAAATGCTGGAGGCTTTTTGGGGCGCCGGCACGTTGGAAGAAGAAGAATACGAAGAGGGTGCCGCAGCGATTGATCAACTCATCACAGACATGCTGACACAAGTGGTGGACCCAGTGACAGGCTCTACCATCCCAGCTCCCGGAAATACCAACGCCGCTAAACTTAACGCTGCGAAAGCAGCTTGTACTGCAGCACTCTCGAGTGCTCAAGTCATTCTTCAATAGAGGCCTTATGGAAGAGAATAATAAAAAGAAGCGCGCCCTGAACGTCGACCGTGATCATGTGCTGAAAACTCGTCGAGATTTTCTAGCCCAAGGTTTAATTGCGTCTGTTGCGGCAACGCTCCTTCCCTTTGATGCCATGGCACAGAACAGTTGTGACCTCTCGAGCATCACGGCAGTCAATTCGCCGATGATCCCCGTCATTATTCTCGATCTAGCCGGTGGCTCAAACATCGCCGGTTCTAACGTGGTGGTTGGTGGCCGCGGTGGACAAATGGATCCATTGAGTGAAGCGGGTAACCGTACTCTTGGACTACTCCCTTCTGAGAGTCCTCAGATGGCGGGCCTAGTGCGTGACCTTGCCGGCAGCACGACGAACCCTAATGGTCTTTTGTTTCATTCACAATCACGTTTAGTCCAAGGAATCGATAACACCGCAACCCAGCCTGTCCGCACGAAGACGGATGGTGTGTTGATGTGTGCCATCAGCGATGATGACACCGGCAACAACCCACACAACCCGATGTACTGGTTCCATGCGGCCGGCGCACGCGGCAAACTCGCTCAATTGGTGGGAACACAAGGTGGTACCTCAGGTGGGAACTCGCAAGTTCCACCGAGTTCAGTGGATCTTTCCATCGCGCCGTTGTTGATCAACCAACCTCAAGACGTTTTAAACTTGGTGGGCCTCGGTGCCCGTGTTTCTGGCAATAATGCCATTGCTCCGGGCCGTGAATCATTTATCCTCCGTGCGCTTGATGCTCTTTCTGGAGCGCGAGTAAAAGCACTCTCTCGTCGTCAAATGCCGGATGCGGTGAAAGACCTTGTTCTTTGTAATCTCGATAAGACACAAGCACTTTTACAGAACTTTTCTGCTAACGACTTAAGTGTCACTCTTGATCCCATTTTGAATAGTGCGAACGGCGGTCTCTTTAACCTCAATGACGGTACGCAAGCGCGCGCGGCTGGTGTGGTGAAGATGGTGCTCGACGGCCTCGCCGCTACCGGCACAATCACGCTCGGTGGTTATGATTATCACACCGGTGATCGGATCCAAGGTGATGCTCGTGACTTTGAAGCAGGCCAGATGATCGGTCGTATTCTTGAAGTCGCCAATCGCAAAAACACTCCTGTTGTCATTTACGTTTTCACTGACGGCGGTGTGAGCGCTGGTTCAACATTGGACGCACAAAACAACCGTCTCGTGTGGGGCGGTGACTCAGGTCAACGTTCAGCGTCTTTGATGCTAGCTTTTCATCCAACAGTAAAACCAGCGATGCGCTCGACCAACCGTCAGCTCGGTGCTTACAAAACCGGCGGCAGCGTCGATGCTGTTGCCTCACCTATTAGTAACTCTGTGACTAATCTTGCAAAAGCAGTTGTACTGAACTACCTCGCACTTCATGGCGAAGAAAATCGCTTAGAAGAAGTGGTGGGTGATAATCCGTTTCAGATCACCATGAATCAACACTTGTTTTTCCAGAAGGTTTCATGACACCAGGTTTTTTTAAATGGAGTCTGGTCACTAGTTTGCTGCTCGTGGCTTTTCTCTTCACTCAATGCGGAAAGCCATTTGCCGACAAAGGTGACCTCATCTACTCGACGGATGCTAGCGGCCTTGCATCCCCGATGGGTGGGGTGAATCCACAAAGTTCGCTTGAGGCGTTTGAACGAACCGTTTACCAAGTAACCCGCCAGAACTGTACCAGCTGTCATCGCAGCTCACAGCAACCGATTCATGCCAATGACGATTCACAAGTCGCGCACAATGCTCTCCTCAATCAATACAAAATCAACTTCACGAATCCAGCCCAATCGCGCATGGTGAAAAAGCTGAGAGACGAAGGTCACAACTGCTGGAGCAATTGCGAGAACGATGCCCAGGAGATGCAAGACGCCATCGTGGAATGGAAAGAGATGATTGAAGCGGAGCAAGCTCCGCCGGTTCCGGCTCAAAATTTCAAGACCACCGCCCAGAGTCGCACGATCTTAGCTGAGCGCGACTTAGTCACAGCTGGCACCGTCATTCATACGGCGATGGCAGGCAACGCGACTCTCACCGCACCGATGGTATTGCGTCCCGCGGTCGGCATGAACCCGGCCTACGTCGAAGCTCCTAACAACGGAGTTGATAATAATCTTGGTGCTGCCGATCCTGCAGCCGGCATCGCGCGCTTCACGATCTCTTCTCCTGCCGCCCGCACCAATGGCGCTCTATGGGGCCTGGTGAACATCGGCTCAACCAGCGATGACTCATTCTATGCAGGTATTAACGCCGCTGCCGTGCAATCTTGGACGAGTCCGGTAACAAACGGACTCTTCAGGTGGATGCGCATGACGGGTAACCACAACCTCGCCGTGGGAATGAACACAGTGACTGTTCGCGAGAGAAAAAACGGGGCCCAACTGGCCAAGATTCTCTACACGCCAGATCAAAACTTCATACCTGGCGGAGAAGGCACTGCGGGGACCATAACCCTTCGCTATCCGTTGGATGCGCTTGGTGTGGCCGGCGCCAGCCTCGAGGTGAAGCTAGAAGACTACGATGCTTTCAGTTATCGCTTATCAGCTCTTCGTATCAACACGACTCGCAATTTGTACGTCGCCAACATCCGTGTTCTTTTGAATGGCCAGTACAACCCACAGCACTCGAACTATACCTTGGTTGATCAGATGGTTCCTGCGGGTGGAGCGCCTCTTTCTCCTGCGAACATGATCGTGCTCAAAGAAGGTGGCGAGGCCACAGACAAAATAAGCTTTGCGTTTGAAATTCTGGAGTTCCGTTAAAAACGGGGCTTCAGACAAACGAGAGCACGTGATCGAGCAGAAGCTTCGGATAAATTCCAAATCCAAAAAGTAAGATTAGCAGCATCGCAAACGCGGCTTTCTGCCAGAAGGCCAGCGTGATGCGATCGTCGAGGATCTTGTCGCGCGTTCCACGAAAGAGAAAGCTATACACGCGAAACAGCGACAATCCATTCAGGGCCGCTGCCAAGATAAGCCCCAGCCCCACTAACGGATACTTCTCGATCACTGCATGGAAGATCAGGTCCTCGCCCACAAAGCCCATGGTGAACGGCAAGGCCACAGCGGCCAAGCAAAACAGTAAAAAACACAACCCAACAAACGGATTACTCTCCTGCAGTCCGTGGAAGCGACGCATTTTGAGTTCACCGAGGTTCCATTCTAATAAATATAAACACGCCGTCAAACCGCCGAATGAGAGTCCATAACTCAGAAATTGAAAGAGCACCCCGGCCTTGCCTGTGACACTGCCGACTTCAAGACCACAAATCAGCATCGAGAACTGCGAAAGCATCACATAAAAAACGCTCGAGCGAACCCGTCGTTGTACGAATGACATGTTAGCAAAATACAATCCAGAGACGATGCCCCAGCTTAGAATGAAAGGAGTGAAGTGCATGAGGTCCGCTTCGATGAGGGGCATGATGCTTTTCACAAACAGGAAGAAGCCTAAGTTCCCTACGTAAAAACCAATGTTCAAGGGAAACGGCTTCGTTTTGTAGCTGGCCTTGAACCACAGATGAAAGGGAAAAATCCCCTGTCGGATAAACGCCGCCATAACGAGAAGACCTACTGCCAGAGCTGTGTGCTCTCGATCGGCCACCAAAACGAGATTTGAAATTCCCCACGGGCCTTGAGCAGGCATTAGAAGATAGAGACCTACGACGAGTGCCAAAAAAGAAATCCCATGGTGAAGGATAAAGACTTTTTGTGGCTTGTTCTTACTATCAAAAAAAAACGCTTGAGGAATCGTACTGATGAGCCACAGTGAGGCAAACCCCCAAGGCGCATCAATAAAGTACGCCCAGCCCGTGATGAGCATAGAAAGCACGCTCACAAGTTTGATTCTCACCCCGCCAGCATGGGCATTGAGCATCATCAGTGAGAGCATATGTGAGAGTGCAAGTGTGAAAAGGAAGAACACACCTAGATTCAAGGGCCCATCATGAGCTTCTTGGCCCCACAGCATCCAACCACTCCCCAGCACTGCAATCACCGGCGGTGCAAGGATGAAGGCGCGCACCTGAAAGGCTAAGTAAAGCGCCAGCCCGACGATTGTGAGCAAACTCCAAAAACCTAGCAAGAATAAATTATCAGCTTCAAAACCCAACATCTAGAGTTCCCTTTTCTCGCCCACGGCCCGTTCATTTTCCCAAAGATTCACCCGCGTCCACATTGCAATCCACGGGCGGACAACGCCGTTGATGATAAATCCGTCCAGACCAAAGCCATCCATCGCGCGATAATAAAATCTGCGCTGCCAATCTTGCGACATGTGCCGAAAGATCCACGGAACCGGCCGATGAGGCGCCCCTCGATAGAAAAGTGGATTGTCGTAGAAATCATGGATGGCATTCATGGAACGTAAGAACTGGAACACGCGCAAGAAAGCATTGGCAATGAAGTGAAAGATCACCCAGTAATAAAGCCCTAGACCGACTTCGATCACCATGAGCGAAACTTCAAACACCGCTGAAAGCGCTAGAATACTTTTAGCGTCGCTGCGAACTTTCGCGACGAGATAGGAATAAAGTGCGCTGCACGCTCCGATCGCTATCACCGTTCCTTGGACCAGAGGATAACTCAAAATGAGGCCCCGAAATTTCAGTAATAAAATTGGCCCAAGTCCAATCGACAGTGCGCCGTAATAAAGGGCACTCGATGGTGTGGGCCCTTCCATGGCCCGCGTGATCCACGAGGTCAAAGGCCATTGCGCAGCTTTCCCTAATGAGGCGAGGACAATACAACCGGCCACAATCGCTAACCACGTGGCGTGTTCCGGATGCTCCGCTGCCAGCTGCAACGGATTGTTGAGCTTGGTGATGTTCGTTGTGTGAACCGCATAATGGGCCAAGGTCGTAGCAGCGAGTAAACCAACATCACAAAAACGATAAGTGCCTAATGCCCACCATGAATTAACCGTGGCGTGTTCGCGATGCTCGTAAAAGCCAATGAGCAACACAGAGGTGATGCCAATCAACTCCCAGCCCATGAACAACACATCGATATTGTCGGCAAAGAGCACCAATGGAAAAGCAGTCATGAAGACCGAAAGCAAATAGAAGAAACGGTGAAAGCCCTTTTCCTTATGCAAGTAGGACTCGGAGTACTTCACGATCACACTGAGAAGCACCAGCATACCAAGACCAGCGAGACCCATGGCCCGGTTGAAGTGAAGTTCCAGCGGAAACTCGTAGAGCCCGGGCACATCCACCCAACGAGGCCAGCTGAAATGTGCCGTGCCTTCGATCAACATCAAGAGTTGCAAGGCAAACATAACAAGAATGACGAGTTTCAAGCCAACAACGGGAATTTTTTCTCCGACACGAAATTGTGCCACCAATGCCAGACCGTAAAAGAAAAGCCACAACAAAGGCAAAACCAGACTGATAGCAAACAGTGTGTCTATCAAGTGGCCTCCACGCGCACAAACGGCAAAGGCCCACGGCGATGAGGAGCGTAACGTTTAGAAGAATGAATCAGTTCTAATTCCACTGAGCGGGCCTTATAGGGAACGAACTCCCCTGTCTGAAACAAAGTCATCGCACCTGTCTGTGGGTGAATCAATGCAAAATGGAGCCATTCATTAAACACCAAACGTGCCATGCGCGGATGAGCTTTGATGAGTCGCAGAACCACGTCGGCTTCAGCTTCCACCACAATGGTGATTCGCACAGGCTCGTGCAGCTCCACCATCTGTTTTGCGAGGCCGATGCGTAGATCCGAACTCGATCCTGTCATAACCCCCAAAAGCGCTGCGATGTTGAGCGGGAGTTTTGTTCCGCTCCCATAAACTTCGTTATCAATCCGCGAGAAGTAATAATCCAGACTAATCCCACCTGCCACCGGCACCGCCCCTGCCAGCACACTGGTGAGCACCTCACCTTGCAGATCAGTAGACGCATCGTAAGAAACCAGAAAACAACGTCGGTCGAGATAAAGTCCGCGCGTCAGTTGGCGTCGCCCCACCACCACCATGGCGGTGTTATTGTGGCCGTACTCCGGACGAGGTTCCGCTAGATTTGAGGCACGGTCGAGTACGTGCTGAAACGTCATTTTCTCATTGATGATGTGACGAGCGCTGGCAAAATGGCGACAGCGCTCAAGAGAGTTGTCTCTTCCCGCCTGGCGCAAAGCTTCCAGCCCAACGTTCACTTCAGCATGAGCGGAAACAGGAATATCAGCGCGGTTAAAGAAGAGAATTTCATCCGTGCTGGTGTCGTGATAACAGGCCAAGAACAAAGACTCGGCAGGAATGTCAATATTGTGTTTTGCACGCAATTCATCGCGCACTGAGGTCATGTTCGCCATGCCACAAAAAATCTGACTGTTCGGAATGCCAGACTTACCACTACATGCGCCACAGCCATAGGCATTCTTATAAGGGTTATTACTACTCGTCGCTCCGTGAGCGATGATGTAGTTTAGACGTGGAAAATCTTTGATGGTACCGGTAAATTTTAAAATCGTCGCCACGATATTCGCCATCTCAGGAACGGTGTAGCCACCTAAGCTTGCCTCATCTGCACAGAACTTAATGCGTGTTTCTGTTTTTGGCAAAAGTGTTCGCTTTAACCAAGAATGCAAGCGCGTCGCCGCGTGCGGAAAAAATACGCGCATGAAAAGGGCCAACGACGTCACAGGTCCCGTCAGCAACGTAAAGAGGAGTGAGCGCAAAGCACCACGGGTTCCGTACCAGACATGCCACGTTCCCTCGCCCCAACTCATATGACCGAAAGTTTTTTTCTTACCTACATTTTCGACAGTGATCTCTTCAACCACACGCGACGGATTCACCACCGGAGGACACTGAGTGATGGGTTCCGGATGATTGAAACTTTTAAACTTCATATCAATGGCAAAAAAGCCCACCACCCCGTGGGTCTCAAATTCGGGATGAGCTTCTTCTAAGTAGCGACGAATCGACTCTTCTCGATCATCTATGCAAAAATAAAACCGCGCATTCACTTTTGGGCGCACAGGATTTTTTCCTTGTGACCGGAAAGCCACAAGACTCTCAAGACATTGGTCGCGCATCGAAAGATCCAACGCCTCTTGCCAAAGAAGCGCTCGTTCACCGGCGTGAAACTTCGCCACCACATCCAAGACAGCTTGCAATTCGTGATCTTCACTGGTTTCCGCGTTCACAGTTGATCCGATGTTCGCCAAGATGTAGGCCATCTGACCGCGATCCAATCTTTGCAGTGGTGATGGATTGTAGAAGAGTCGCATATCCGTCAGTGAATGATGGGACACGATCTCTTCGTATTGGCATTTCTCAAGGATCAAATAGATCGCCAGGTATTCCATCAAGCGGATCGAAGGGGCGAAGCGTGGAACCAGATGCGGCTCTTTTTCAAATTTGTTCACCATGCCGGCCCATCCGCGCAACTCGAGAAGAGTGTCCAACAGATATGTCCGCGGCTCGACAGCAAAGGGCAGATGGCGCAGATAATTTTCCAGCCACGCCTCTACATTCTCAGACGTGAGGTCTGCGAGCTGGACTTGCACGGCTTTGAGCCATGACGGTGCAAAATGTTTGTGGCCGGCGACGAAAGCTCGAAAACTTTCCAGCAAACTTCTGTGGGTATCAGGGTTATGCCAAGTCGACATCCCTTGGTCTAAATAGGACGAGAGAAAGCGAATAAAGAGAGGATGAAAAAAACCGTTTACGTCTTCACCTAGTTGTTCACGAAAAACGTGCTTCCATTCTTTCCCGCTGATGTAGCCGTGGGGTAAAATCGGCGCTCGCATGCGAGAACACCGGGCGACCCAATCAGCGTGAGCTGCTTCGGCCACACGGTGAGGAATATTCAACGGCTGCTCCATGAGCCTCCAAAGAATTCCTGCCGATGTGTGCGGCAAATCGTGTTGTACCAGCCACTTTAGAATCCCACGTTCAACCCAGTTTTTTTGAATACGCCCGCGAGCGAACTTATCTTGGTAGTAACTTTCCGGTAGCGCACGTTCAGCACCAAAAAGTTTCGCTGCTTCGGCGACACCTTCTGCGAAGGGCCGATCTTCAAAACTAAAAAGCATATTGTTATGAATGAAAGCACCGAGTGGGAACTGGATGGGAAGATAACGGCGTAGATCGTCGAGCGTCTCAAGCAACTTCATGAGACCCATTGTAAGTTTGCCCTAAAGGGGACTCAACGAGAAACCCTCGCTATGAAAGTTCTTTCATGGAGAGAGACCTTCCATCGGAATACCCTCTGACTTCAAGGTCTCATAGGGTTCTAAAGTCTCTGCCTTCACACCACGCGCTAGCAGGTACTGAAGGGCCTTACCCGAGAGATTGCCTGAGGCACAGTAAAGATAGTAGCGTTTGCGGCGATCAAGTTTGCCGACTTGTTTTTCAAAGTCGTCACGCAAAAAATCGATATGTTTGGCGCCTACTAAGTGCCCATTCACAAATTCTTCCGTGCTCCGTACATCCACCACCGTCACATCCGCTTCCCGTAGACGTTGGATCAGCTTTTCATTCACGACCGGCTTTTCTTTTGCCTCTTGCAACCGAACTTTCTTCGCTATTTTTTGTCGAGGGACGGCACGCTGAAGTGGTCCCGGCGTAGAGCAGGACACAGCGAGGGCCAATATGAGAAACGGCCAAATGCGCATTCTCGAAATCCCTTGTCCGTGGAATAATCCCTGAAAGCATAACACAGGAATTCTATGTCTTATCGACTCACCTTTTTGATTGTTTTAGTCAGCCTTTTCCTTGCAAGTTGCTCAACGGTGCTACAGAGCCGTATACGCCTGAACCGTTTTGATAACCCCGAGGCGCACGGCAAAGGGCACGGTGAATTTTTCGCGCAAACCAGTCGCACAGTAAGCGTGACCCACGTTCCGAATATTGACGAAGACCCTCCTAGGCTCAATGCCGTCGATCTCAAACAACGTCATGCCTGGTCAGCGGGCTGGGGTCATGGACTCATGGAACGCTGGGACATCCAGCTCTCCTATCCTTGGTTGCTGAAAACAAAATTTCAAATTCTCGGAAGCTCGCGTAAAGCCGCCAAGAAAAATAATTTCTCCTTATCACTCGGTTTGGGTGGTGGGCTTATGGAATCAGTCGCAGACGATATCGAGTTCGATGAAGACTCGAACCGCGGTGAAATGGACCTCCAAATGGCAGAAGCCAGTCTCATGCTCGGATGGCGCCCTTGGGAATTCATGTTGCTGAGTGGTTCTGTTTTCACCCAAGACATCAGTGGCAAAGGAAAACTCCAAACTGAAACTGATGCCAAGTACAAACTCAAGCAAAACGGTGGCACCGGAGGCTGGAGTGCTGGCCTGCATGTGTTCATGGGAAGCTTTATCTTGAGCGGAGACTACACCCGTAGTGATGTTCGTTGGAGCAATGGTGCCAAACACCAGAGCTACGATAGCTTCGCAGGCCGCGTGGCGATCCGCTATTGAACACGCTTCCGATTGAGGCAAGCCTCGCAAAAATTGTCGAGCAAGTCGCGACCCAAGAAGCCACACTCCTGCAGGCCTCACCGGGCTCGGGTAAAACCACCTTGGTACCTCTGGCGCTCATGCGCCATTTTAAAGGTAAGATTCTCGTCCTTGAGCCACGGCGAATTGCCACTCGCTGGGCCGCTCAACGTGTCAGCGAGCTCATCGGTGAAACCCTTGGTCAAAGTGTCGGCTACATGTATCGGTTTGAACAAAAAACCACCGAGGCCACTCGTCTTATTTTTCTTACCGAAGGAACCTTCCTTCGCTACTTGCAAAGCAATCCCCATCTCGAAGGAGTGGATGCTGTCGTCTTGGACGAATTCCACGAACGCCACCTCGCCACGGACCTTGCCTTCGGGCTTTTCCGTTCACTTTCACGTCAGTGGAAAAAAGTCCCTCGTCTTTTAATCATGTCGGCCACGCTTGATGAGGCCCCTCTAAAAAAACATTTCCCAACTTTAAAAAAAATAAATATCGAGGCTCCGGTCTTCCCATTAGAAATCAAGTGGGCCCCACGAGAAGCCGAATGGGGCAAACGTACCCTTGAAAGTAAAATCATGTGGGGCATTCAAGATTGCTGGAAAAATCCCGGTGACATGCTGGTTTTTTTGCCAGGCATGGGTGAGATTAAACGTGTAGAAACTCTTCTCAAAGAACGTCTCGGTGATTTTCCCGCACGCGTTCTCATGCTCCACGGCCAAGAATCCTCACCTGAAAATGAACTCATGCGCCCTTTGCCTGAGAGAAAAATTATTCTCGCCTCGAACGTGGCTGAATCATCTGTCACGATTCCCGGTGTGAGGATTGTCATTGATGCCGGCCTTCAACGTGAGGCGGTGTTCTCGGCGTGGTCCGGCCAAACTGATCTCGTGACCAATCCTTGTTCTCAGGCTTCGGCAATTCAGCGCGCTGGTCGAGCGGCACGAACCGCCAGTGGTGTGTGCCTGCGCCTTTACCCCGAGATTGATTACAATGCTCGCGCGGCCTTCACTACACCCGAGCTTTTGAAAACTGATCTCGCTGAAGTGCTGATGGAACTCGCGCAGTGGAACATCACCCCAGAGGATTTTCCGTGGCCAGACATCCCCTCCTCTGACCGACTCTCTCATGCTCGTGAACTCCTCCTCAGTCTCAATGCGGTGATGGATAACAAACTCACTGCTCCCGGTAGGGCCATGCGCTTAGTGCCTCTTCCTGTGCGTGCTGCCCGTGTGTGGGTCGAAGGCCGCGACCAGGGCACATCGGAGGCCTTTCGCGATCTGTGTCGCCAGCTTGCTCATTGGCTTGAGCGTGGTGAGCAAGCGAGAAAACTTGAAGAACGCCTGCGCCATGGTAAAGCTACAGGCCAAGAAATTCATGCAGAAAAATTTTGGCTCGCGGGCTTCAGTGATCGTATTGCCAAAGGCCGCAGTGTGGATGTCATCACGGTGACCGGTGACACGTTTAAACTTTCACCGGAAGTTAAGAATGTCTGGGATCCAAGGCGCACGTACTGGCTCGCACTTGAAGTCAACGGCGCGCAGAAACATGTCACGAAACTCATACCGCTTGAGGATGATTGGGTACTGGCACGCGCCTCAACTGCGATTGAAACAATCTTTGACGAGAAACGCGGCAAGATGGTCAAGCGCACTCATCTCAAGCTTGGCGCTCTCACCTTAGAGACCCGTGAAGAGGTGCTGAATGACGCACCTACAGTTGAGCGGGGTTCACAGGATAAAGCAGCTCGCCAGTGGCTAACGACGTTTCAACAATCAAGCGAGTACGTACGCTGGGAGCTTTTCCAAAAAACGAGCTTCCCTGATAAATCTCTTACAAGTTTTGAATGGGACCTCTTCCTCGAAGAATTTTTGCTAGAAGACTTTCTCCCTACGCCCGAACACGAAAGAGAATTTTTGCAGCGACTGCGCCAAGAATTACAACTCTACATCGATGCGAGCTTTCAAGTGCGCATGCCCGACATCTGCCCTACTCACTTTTCGCTTCACGATAAGCGCTCTTGCGAAATTCACTACGACAAAGGCCAGCCCCCTTGGATCGAGGCCCATATTCAAGATTTTTTTGGACGCACCACTCATCCCGCACTGGCCCAGGGCAAAATCCCCCTCACGATTCATCTTTGGGGACCTCACGGGCGAGCGCTGCAAGTCACCGGCGATTTACCGGGCTTCTGGACACGTCATTATCCTTCGCTTAAAAAAGAACTTATGCGAGATTATCCTCGCCACTTTTGGCCTGAAACTCCCACCACGGCCGAGCCGATGCTGCGACTTCCAAGGAAAAAATAAATGCGTGATCTCATCCTACTCCACGGTGCCCTTGAAACGAGCAAAGTCATGGAGCCACTAGCAAAAATTCTCGGTGAGAGTTTTAAGTGTCACATGCTGAGTTTTGCCGGCCATGGTGACGCGGGTGCCTGGCCCGACCCGTTTCGTATCGAAACTTTTGTTGAGCAGCTCGACGAATATCTTATTTTGAATCAACTCAAAAACGTCACTATCGTAGGCCACTCTATGGGTGGCTACGTGGCCCTCTCCCATCTCGCGTTTGTAGAAGACTCGCCGATCTCGCGGGTGGTGTGTTACGGAACTAAATTTGATTGGGGTGAAAAAACTGTGGCGACCATGCTGGCGCAACTTCATCCGGAGAACGAGGCGCTCATGGCCCACCTCAAGCAAGTCTTCGGCGATCAAGCGACCCGACTGCTCGCGGCCACCACACACATGGTGTCGCACCTCGAGCGTCTCGATGGATTGCAACCTGTCGACCTGGTGGAAATTCAGGCCACGGTGGATCTGGTATGGGGTGATAAAGACAAAGTCGTGACACTTTCCGAAACAGAACTTACGGCATCGCTCATGCCCCAGGCCCAGGTGCATATTCTCAAAGAGTCGCGCCATGAAATGGAAAGATGTGATCTGCAGGCGCTCGCGGC
>JAKFUR010000060.1 GCA_021732585.1 Bacteriovoracaceae bacterium | reverse complement strand
CGCCTGATCGCTACCGCTACCCGGAGCAGATTCCCTACTGCGAACGCGATGTGGATTCCTTCAGCAAAGAACTGGTTTTCATCAACTACCGCAACCTCGGCTTCAGCTTGAGTGGCGAGCGCAGCCGCTACAAGGTCGACCACTTTATTCCGTTGTGTGCCGGTGGCAGCAACGAAGTCGCGAATCTCTGGCCGCAGTACGACACCATCAGCGCTCTCACAGATCCCCTCGAGCCATTGGGATGTGAAGTCCTCTCGAAGGGCAAAATCACTCAAAAAAATCTCGTCGCCCTTATTATGGAAGCGAAGCTGAACACCAAAGAAGCTCCCCGTATCCTTCAACGCCTTCGTGCCCTGAACAGGTAAAAAATACACGTTGCAGGCCAGCTTGCAACACTTGTTGCAAAAGTCCATTGAACGGTTTTCAGAATGCCCGTAAAGTGGGCCTATGAGCACCGAAACTAACTACTACCTAAAGACGTTGAGAAGCGATTTTGAGACACGCCAAGCGCGCCGTCCCGAATTCTCTCTTCGTGCCTATGCCCGCTACTTGGGCGTTGAAGCCGCCTCCCTTTCGGGTGTGCTCAAGGGCACACGTCGCCTGTCGAAAACCAGCGTGACGAAAGTCGCTGACCGTTTGAATCTTTCACCGAACGAGCGCGAGACCTTTATTAAAAGTAACGGCATCACCGTCACTGCAAAGTTGCCTGCTGCTCCAGTAGCGCGCTTTAAGCTTGATGACGAAACACATTTCCGCATCATCTCTGAGTGGGAACACTACGCAATTCTAAGTCTTGTAGAGACGCCTGCCTTTCAATTAAATACGACTTGGATCTCAGAGCGTTTGGGTATCACAGCTCTGCGCGCCCAGATCTGCCTGGAAAATTTGCTGGCGGCCGACCTCATCGCCAAAGACGATGCAGGCTTCAAAGTGACACACAAGCAATTGGCCACCACAGAAGACGTCCCCTCAGCAGCACTCAAAAAAGCACGCGAGCAAGACCTTGAGCTCGCTATGATTGCCATCGACGAAGTCGCCGTTGAGTTGCGTGATTTGAGCTCATGCACCATGACTGCTGACCCGGCCGACCTTCCTGAAATGAAAAAAATGATCCGTGAGTTTCGTCGGCGCTTTATGAAAGAAGCCGAGAAAAAAACGGGCACTGAAGTTTATAAATTATCAATTCAACTTATCCCATTAACGAAATAAGAGGTTTTTATGAAATTAGTCACACTTGCATTGGTTCTTAGTTTTTCAAACGTCTACGCTGCAGGCGGCGACAGCGGTAACGGCGGCGGTGGCATCGTCTGCCTCAACGCCAACGGTGAGCGCACAGTAAAATTACTCGATCTTCGTGAAGCCGAGAAGAATCCGGGATTGACCATCACTCGCAGCAACAAACCGTGGGCAGCCCAGCTCGAAGCTGCGCTCCAGAAATACAGCGCCGTGAATGCGGACTACGTAAAACTCATGCGCGCTGAACTCAAGTACATGGCGAGCAACACTATTATGGAAGACTCTTTGCGCCTTCCGCCGCCGAACGACACACGCATCACGGACTTGAACGAACCACGTAACTGTTTCTTAGAAGGTGTGGCGAACTACGACGACGTCACAGGCAAATTGAGCATCGACGCTGAACTCGAAGCTCTCATGTCGGAAACTGACCGCGCGGCTTTGCGCTTCCATGAAGCGTGGTACCGCGTACAACGCGTGAATATGAGCCCGACGGACAACTCACTCGTCGCACGTAAAGTCACAGGCGCTGTCTTCGCGCAAGAACCACTCAAAGTAATCCCGGTCAACCAAGGCGCAGAAAACGCCGTGTCGACCTGCACCTCAGAAGATGCGAAGTACTCGTTCCACATCGTCCCGACGGACGACAAGATCGAACTCATGTTCACTCGCGTGAACGGTATTAACCTCGGCGAACGTACAGCAGTAATCGTCAGCAGCAGCTCACGCACGTTACAAGGCGACATGCTGGGTTCACTCTCTGAAGGCCTCAAAGCCGTGATCCGTGAATCATCTAAAGACGAGCGCAAAAATCGCGCTGGCAGCGGCCTCGACATCCTCGCTCAGAACAGTGTTTACGTGAATGCCAAAGGGAGCTTGAGCGCGCCATTGCATCTCTTCATCTCCACCAGTGACATCATCTCGAACCAAGGTGCCTCGCACTTGGACCAGTTCACCCGCGTCGGACACAGCGGAAGCGAATACGTCTGGAGCTGGAAAGTGAAAAAGCCGTCTGTCTACGAGAACGTCGGGAACTACATCGCCCTTCGCATCGGTGCGGCAAACGTTGCAGCAAACGCCCACTACAGCAACGAGTTCAACAGCCGCTTTACTTGTAAGTAGGTTTGAGTCGGATCTGCACCGGACCTCGAAACGTGTTCGGATCCACTACCTTCCCGTTCTGCAACAACTGAACTTTTCCCTCATGAGCTAAGAGACGTGCGCTTCGGCGCACGTGCTCTAAGAGGGCTTTGTCCTCACCCACCACATCACTTTGCTCAATCAAAGGCTTGGTCTTCAAGAGCTCAAGGATCTTTTCCCGAAAATCGTACCTATTTTTATTACGACGGCACTCGTCGCTGCAGTACTTGATCTCCGCCCAGTTCTTCTCCCACTTTTTTCGGTAGGTAACGAGGCGGCCACAGCTGGCGCAGATCTTGTCGGGCTCTTGCATAGTTTTATTTTAGCTTGCGCCGTGAGATAGATGTCTAATGAATATCCTTAGACGCCTGCACCACCGACCACCCTATCTCCTGATCAACGAAGTCGCTGAACACTCTCCCGCTAAACTCACGGCCCTGAGTCTGCCCAAGGGCGACGAATTTTATCTCCAGGGCCATTTTCCCAATACCCCTGTGGTTCCAGGCGCCATGATGCAGGAGATGACCACGCAAGCTGCAGGACTCCTTATCACCGAGCACCACGCACCGGTGGTGGACTATGATTCAGAAAAAACCAAGGGCTGGGCCCTCGGCGTGCTTCGTGCTGTTCACAATGCCAAATACAAAACCTTCGCGCGCCCCGGCGACAAGCTCGTCATCTCGGTGGAGCTCATTGACCAAGTCGATGCGGTCTATCGCTTCAAAGGGAAAATTGAAGTCGATGAAAAGACCATCATGTTTAATGAATTTAGCTTGGTGAATATCGAAGAAGAGAAGCTAAAAGGGAAATAAAAACGGGCCCCCGAAGGGACCCGATTTTATTGAGATACTTCCAATCTCTGGATTTTTATCTTCACGGTACGATGGAGCTTTGGTGAAGAAATCGACACACTCAACTAACTAAATAGCAGATTCGCTCATGGCTTCGATATTGGGATTGGCAGCGGGCGCGGCTATGGCTTTATCCACGAGCTTTCTGCCCACGGCGTAAGCAACGTAGCTCAGAACACTGTACATGATCGTTTTTCCAATTTTCATAAGTCCTCCTTGAAAGTGATGTAGCGCCAATCCATCTTGCATGACTTCTGACTGATAAAGTTCAAGTGGTGTTGTAGGGGGTGTGGTGTTATCGCCACGAAAAGATATGCGATACCTTTATGACAACCTACAACCCAATCCTCTTTCTCTCTTTGGGTAAATCCGAAAATTGAATCTGGTGGAGTCGCTTAAAAACATCATCAAAGAGTCGCATAACCATTATTGACTCGTCCTCCAAACGATTCACACGCTTAAACAACGGATCCTTTGCATGGTCACGAAGCTTCACGAATACATCGACGATCGCAATGCTTACTTGAATCGCTCTTGAAGAACGCAGTACCGAAGCAAGCATGAGAACACCATGTTCTGTGAACGCGTAAGGCCGAACATCATCGCGATTGTATTTCCTAACACTTGCACCGGATGTGGTCGCAATTTGCGACCACATCTCGTCCAACTCATTGGTCGTTAGCTGAAGCATAAAATGGTCAGGAAAGCGCTCAATGTTACGCTTCACTGCTTCGTTTAAGCGTTTCGTCTGAACCTCATAGAGCTCAGCGAGTTGAAAATCGAGCATTACTTTCTGACCACGAATGGTGAAGATTTGATGTTTCATGAGACAGCATTAAGCAAATTATGAGCCAATCAAAAAACACTTAAAGCCTTGATTCAATACACTTCAAATTGGAGTCGACAGAACTTTTTCCGCCAACAAAAGCAATAATTCCCTTAAACTACTCCCCATGGACTCTCAGACCCTCAAAGCCTATTACGACCACGCCACTCGCTTGATCTCGCCTTTAAGACGATGTGTATGAGCTGGTCGCGACCTTCTTTCATCGAAACGCGGTGACGCTGGATGTGGGCTGTGGTTCCGGGCGCGATCTCTCTTTCCTGCAAGGCTCAGGCTTCAAGATCGAAGGGCTAGACGCTGTGCCTGAGTTCGTGGAGCATTGTCGCAAGGTCGCTGCTTCCGTGACCATTCACCTCGATCGCTTACCGAAGCTTGCGACCCTGCCCGACGGCAAATACGACAACGTGCTCGTGGCCGCGGTTCTCATGCATCTACCATCGAGCGATCTCATCGAAGCGGCCATGAACCTCCTGCGCATCACTCGCCCTGGTGGTCGCCTGATCATCTCGACCAAGAAGCGCAAAGACGGCTCACCCGAGCGCGATGATTGGGGGAAGGTCAAGTCTCCAAATACTTAATCAAGCCCGAGCGATTCCCACTTCTCCAGATATCCGTTTGTGTAATCATTGAATTTCCTCATAGCTGAATCTTTACGAACCTTACCCGTCTTTGATGGGGAACTCAGCCAGCTCCCATGGGACTCTTTGATGAATTTCGCCACGACTTTGCTTGGTACAATATAGAAATCTGGTCTTGAATCTACTGTTTTAAGATTAACAAAAACATAAAATAGATTATCACTAAAACTTAACTCAGATTTCTTATTAAGCACCCAAGCCTTAGCCTCATTATTACTTGATTTAACCTGAATCGCTCTCGACTTACTTCCATCTTCACTTGAAACAAGTATATCAATCCCTTTCGTATTTCTTAATGTGAAAGAGACTACATAACCTCTCCTACTCAACTCCGCGGCTACATAATACTCACCAGCAATTCCAGTCATACCTTTCGATAATTTCATCTACAAATCCTTGTAAAGTAATGTTCTTGAGAATTAAAGAATTCCAACCCCACCAACTACCGCCGCCACCTGCGCCTTGATACAAATCTCCGGCGTTGCCTTCGGACTGTCGGGATAAACCTCTGTGGTCGTCACATACTTGGCATCCGTGACACCGCCACATAGATGCAGCTTTCGCTTGTCGTAGTTGATCACGCCCTCTTGCTCAAGCGGCACGCCGATGATGTTACCCTTCTCATCCGGAGGTGCGATATGAGTCACCTTCCTCACAGCATCAATGATCGCCTTCTGAAATTCCGGCGCGGGACGTACGGTATCACCGACCACATAAAATCCATCAGGAATCTCTGAGAACTCATCTTCTTTGCCATCACGACTCGCCTTCGCTGGACGAAAGATCGTGTTATCGGTGTCGGTGGTTTCGTGCAGATCAAAGTGCGCCAGGATATTCGCCTTATATGGTTCAAGCGCACGCAAGAAATACGCACTCTCCTCCGCTGGGCTATTCCCATGAAACGAGCGATTCGGATCGATCGCCAAATTATTCCAGCGATTGATGGTCTCATAGGCCCACGGGCTGATGCACGGAAAGCACAAGATGTTGAACTGCGGGAACTTCTTCGCTTCGTCTTTCATAAACGCCAGCGCGCCATGCACACCGCTGGTTTCGTAGCCGTGCACTCCACCGGTAATCAGGATCGTCGGCTTCTTCGCATCAAAGTTGGGCGTCTTGATATAGCACAGAGGATAGTGGGACGGATTGATCGAGAGCGCGCCGTAGTTCACGACTTCAAAGCTCGACTTGAGAACTTCGATCTTGGTCAGCACCTCATCAGCATAGGAGCGCTGGATCTTCTGCTCTTTAAACCAAGCTGCTTTCTCTTCGGGGCCCCAGGGAGATTTCATGTGTGATTCCTTTGGGGAGTAGTCTATTTCAATTTTCCCATCAGTGATGGGAAAAATGTCTTTGCTTTGCGTTGTGGAGATCATGGATTCAGTGACTTCTGCATTTTGGGCTCGGTGCGAGCTTTGCAGATAGGGGTTCATGAAAAAATCTCACTCCCCTATACCGACCGGATACACTCAGGTCCTGAACCAAATCAAGATCAACGCTCGCAAAGCCCAATCCAGGGCAGCGCAGAAAGTAAATCATGAGCTTGTCTCGCTCTATTGGTCCATCGGCAAAAGCCTTGATGAGCGAATCCAGGAAGAAAACTGGGGAACTGCGATCATCGCTACACTCGCTAAGGATCTCCAGACGGAGTTTCGTGGTTCACTAGGTTTTTCAAAATCAAACCTTTATAAGATGGTGAAATTTTACAAAACCACACAACAAAACCCAATTTTCCAGACAGTGTCTGGAAAATTGAGCTGGTCACATATCACTATTCTTTTAGCCGAATTTCATGACCTTACTCCCCAGCTAAACTTCTACGCACACAAGTCTGTAGAGCAAGGATGGTCAGTCCGTGTGCTGGAGCACCAGATCGAACGACAAGCGTTCGAGCGCACAGCCAAAACCCAAAACAACTTTAACCCGGCACTTTCTTGCAATCTCGGATCTGCAATTAAAGATGAATACGTTTTTGATTTCCTGTCGCTCAACGATGAATTCACAGAACGCGATCTCGAGCAGGCGCTACTCAAAAAGATCAATGCCTTCCTATGTGAGATGGGTGGCGTGTTCACCTACGTGGGCAATCAATATAGGCTCACCGTAGATGGCGACGACTTCTTCATTGATGTCTTGTTATTCCATAGACGACTGCGTTGCCTCGTGGCGATCGAGCTAAAGATTGGTGAGTTCAAACCTGAGTACGCAGGAAAGATGCAGTTTTACCTTGCTGCCTTAGATGATCTTGTAAAACAACCAGACGAAGCGCCTTCGATTGGTATCATTTTATGCAAGACCAAAAAACGCACGATAGTTGAATACGCTCTTAAGACATCGGCCCAGCCGATGGCCATTGCGACCTACCGGCTAACGGCACATCTTCCTGAGGAGCTGGTAAAAGAGCTCCCCAGCCAAAGGCAGATGGAATCACTATTTGAACTTAAAGATTCAATTGTCCAGCCACCGGCTGGACAATTAGAAAAGCTGAAATAACTTCATCTTAGATGAGGCTACACGGCACCTTTTCGACGAACCAATTTTCCGGCCACTGGCTGGAAAATTAGAAAGCCTAAGCTTTAACCCGACACCTTTATGCGCTAACTTTTTTAAACCTTCGCGATTAGCATGGAACCTTGGAGGAGAATCATGCGCAAACTCACAAAGCAGCAGAAGTTTGAAAAGAAAATGCGAGAATACAGACGTTTTCTAAACTGTCGCGCACACGCATCTGTATCCAAAACAATAACATTGTCGTCGATACACCAAAAATCGTCCGACTTATCACCCAGGTCGAAGCTCTTCTCAAACGCGTTGAAGATGATCCTTACTATGACGAGTTATCTGAAGAACTCCGTAAGAAAGGCGTGACGAAAAGTCTCAAGCACTATGCGATGGCCCATCGTCGACGATCCAACGATCTCAAGAAAGCTTTTACGCTCATGCACAAGAATATGTGGGGTTGGTGGGACTGAAATAAAAACGGGCCCGCGAAAGGGCCCGATTTTTTGAGTATCTTCATGAAACTTTCATCCCTCTTCGTTACTCTCCAACCATCATATTTTAAACCGCGATTTCGATCTTCACGCCCACGTGTCTCTTTGGTGTACAAATCTGCACATTTATCTCGTTCCAAGGGTGCTACCATTACGACGATGAAAAAATCTGTAGTAGTTATTGTGATCCTAGTTCTGTGCTGGGTGCTTCTGACTCAACTCGTTGCTCCCATAATGATCAAAAACCGTCTCACAAAGACCGTTCCCAATCTTAAGTTGAATTCTGTCTCCGTTTCGCTCTTGGATGTCTCTCGCCTCACTCTCCAAGATATCCACATCACTCACGGCACACGCGGCCTGGCCGATATCGAAGCCTCGATTCCGACCATTGCGATTAATGTCGATTTGCTTGCACTGCTGGACGATCAACTCATCATCGAGAACTTGATCATCACCAAGCTTGATGTGATCTACACCGACGGTGAGCTACCTCGCCCACCTAAAGCTCCCCCTGGCCCCGAGGATAAAGAGGCTAAACCGATCCTCGTCAAGGCCGTCCACATTGATGGCGCGAAATTCGCCTACCGCCGCGTGCTTTATAAAGAAGCCTCGCTCATTACTTTGAATGATATTCAACTCCACGCCACCGTCGATGAAGAGGTGCGAGTGAAATCAAACTTTCAACTCGAGAAGTCCGGTAATATCCAGCTGAACTTCAACTTTCCGGTCAAACAAAAGAAACTCACTGCCGACGTACAAGTCTTTATCAAAGACCAAAACCTCGCTGATCTCAATGTCTTCTTCAAATCAAATGATGGTGTGATCTTGCGAGGGATCATGCAGAAGGGCGACGGACGTGTTGTGGTCGATGGCGACCAGGCGAAATCACGCGTGAAGGCCATCTACAAAAACTTTGATGCGAAACTTGTCTCTAACGAAGATCAGGGCGGCCTCGAAGTGTTCTTCACCAATATCGGCATCGCACTCACGACGAAAGAAAAGAATAAGTCTAAGAAGCGCGAGGAAGTCATCACCCAGCGTGAACCCAACGAATCCATCGTGCATTTCATTCTGACCGGCCTCAAAGTAGCGGCGCTGGAAGTAGCCAGTTCAAGCGATTAAAAGCCCCGTGGTTACCGCCGTAACCAGCAAAAATACGTAGATATTGCCAATTTTAAGCACCCCACTCGCAGGCCGCTATTCTCCGGCCATGAAAATTACAACACTGTTAGCTTTTGTTTTTACCTTTCACCTCGCCTTTGTTCCTAAGGCCCAAGCCCACGGTGGCGAATACCTGATCTTCCTTCCGGTCATCCTCACTTACAATGCCACCGATACCGCTTGGGTTTCATCGCGCATCATGCACAAAGGTTTTAAAATCGATGCGACCGACGCGATCCTAGGTGGCGTAGTGACCGGGTTGATTGATAAGCGCGAAGAGCGTCGCTACTCATTCCGCACGGCCAGCACAATCGAAGAGGCTAAAGAAGCTTGTGAGAAGCATGGCTTCACTATTGCCACTCCAGAAGAAGTCGCGCGCCTCTACTCTATTCGCCATGTGGATCGCTTTCAACACATGATCACAACAGATGCTGAATCTGATTCAGTGATGGGTTTCTATGAGGGAGAAGCGAACTACTTCAAGCTCAATATGAAAACCCAGGAACTCGAAGTGTACGACCGTTCGTCAGATGCGGGTTTAGCACCGGTTATTTGTGTGTCTAATCTTTAGACAGTGTCCTTCAATATAAGGCCACCTGGCCGGCATCAGAATTGAAGTATCGGGCCCTATGAAAACACAATCCATCGTCTTTGGTCTCCTGGCCATGTTCTCTCTCAGTGCGATCGCGGATGCTCCCAAGGTCTGCGTCGCCCTTCGTGGTAACGGCTTTCGTGTAGCGGCCCACTTTGGCGCCATGTCTCGCGTGGTGGAAGAAGTGGGTGTTCCCGACGCGATGGTCGGAGGCAGTAGCTCCAACATCACCATGTTCATCACGGAAAGCGCCGTCATGAACCCATGGCTCCCGCAGGACGCTGAAGCCAAAAAAGAAGCCATAGCCTTCCTCTTGAAATCCGTTCCTGAGTACATGCTCAACGTCACCCACTATGACGTCATCAAAGACGTCCGTGATTTGGCCGGCAACGCTGAAGACCAAAAGCGCATCAAAGAAGTTTTCGAGAGATTTAACTCAATCAGAAACCCTCTCAAGTTTGGTTATGCCGCTTGGGTTTTCGCCACTGAAGGCCTTTTCCGCAACCTTCTACATATCAAGAATTCCGTTTATACCCAAGAAGCCATTCATCCGGAGTTTCTGGCATATATGGGCAAAACGAGCGAACTAAAAAAAGACCTCAAAAAAGAAGAAGATCCCATCAAACATGAAATCCTGAAGAGCGTGATCGCCTATCGCGAGAAGCAAGTCGCCGACGCCATTGGTTCGGCCTCAAAGTTTGATGCGCGCACAGATGTGAACCTCTTTTTCCGCCCCGGCATCATTCATCATAAAGGCCTGGCCCATATCTTCGATCGCATCGCCAGCTTCTATGCGGGCTACAACATGCACTCTAAGAAACTTCGTGAAGGTACCCAGAAATGGATCCAGACCTGCGCCCCACAATCCAAGGGCCTCACGTTTAGAGAAATCGAAGCCAAGAATCCATTCTGTGGAACTGAGCTTCGTCGCATCAGTCTTTCCTACTTAAAAAGCTACGATCGCATTTCATCGCGCATGCGCACCTGCACTGAGACAGATGAAATCGACGCTCGCTGCAAACGTTTCCGTCACGACGATCGCCTCGGCAAGAAGATCCTCACCTACTCTATGACTTCGGTCATGCGTGGTGAAACCGTCGCCGCCTACAATAAGATGGCAGCCGAATTCGACATGACCTCTGATCCTGATTTTGGAAATAAATTTAAAGGCAAAGTTGAAGACTTCCGCATCGGTTATTTCGGTGATGAGGCCAAGCTCAATGCTGCGAAAAACCGCTTGAGCGCGCCGTTTGTAGATCAGGCCGGTCGACCGCAAGACTTTACTCAAGACTTCAAATCAAACCGTATCGTGGCACTCGGCGAAGCCCGTTGGAACCAAGCTCTACCGGCGTCGGCCGCTGAGCCAGGCCAGTCACGTCCCGTTCCGGCGACTTTGAGCTCGGGAGAGAAAGTCCTGACCTTTGGCGGCTGGGCCGATCCTAACTCAGCCCACGTCTTGAAAGGCCTTGATTGTAAAACCACTCTCGCTGTGATGACCTCTACAAAAGTCGGCTACAACTTCGGCGAGCAAGTGATCAAACGCCTTATGCCGGACATGACGGGCATCCAAGAATTAAACGATGAAGAGATTGCGTACGGTACAGATGATATGACCAGCCAGTTTGCCCAGTGGAGAAACCCGAAGAATCCCCTGTCGTCAGAGAACATTTCTTTGAAAGCGGCGGATGGCGTGATGTGTACACAGTGGGACGAAGAGAGCGCCTTGGATACCACAAGAACATTGGAAGAGAATTTCCGTGCGCTAGCCGAGATCGGGTATGTGGGCAAAACCATCATTAACGATCATGTGCCATCACAACATAACATTCGTAAGTCAGGCCTCGCGACCTTTGAGAAAGAAGACAACGTCTTTGATACCAAATGGAATCGTCCGCTCTATAACGGCTGCATCGCTATTTAAGAGGCCCTATGTTTTCTCTTCTGATTGCTATGTTTGGATTGATCTCTCCCGCTCACGCCAACTGCCAAGTGCAGTTGGAGAAGGCGATGTGCTACACGGCTCCGGTAGAGCACTGGGCGACAGACTCAGAGAACATCCCGCGCAACCTGCGCCGCTTTCAAGAGCGCACCTGTCTGCCTATGCCGGCCAATATCAAACAAACGATTATTGGGATTTATCAGCAATACCCACGCGAGATTCAGCAGGCGTTCTGCGAAATCAAAAAAGTATTTATCGAAACCGGTGATGTGTCCTACGGCGCCATGGCCGACTTCTATTACGATCCTGCCACCGTGAAAATCACACCCACTGAATGGAACCCGCGCTTCAGCGGAAAGCCCACAGGCTATATTTTGAGTATCAGCGAAAAGAGTCGCTTTAGAGGTGAGTCAAATTCCGTCTACCTTACGCGCGTATTTCAAGCGCGCTTCGGCAATGCACCCGACAAGACTCTGCTTCCCGTCGCCGTGGCCGATGATACGTTTGGCACTAACGGTGCGCTGGCAACCACCATCGTGCATGAGATCGGCCACATGCTTCATCGTGCACAAAAAGTAACTTCGACCTACTTCTTGCCCTATTCAGAAGGTGCGTGGAGCAAGCTCAGCTTTAAGCTTGAGTTTGATTCCTACAGTCTTAAGCACGCTCTTGCGGGTTATGAAGAACGCATGGGTCTAAAAATGCTTGCGGCCGAAGATGTGAAGCCCACACTGGATCTGTTTCGTAAAACCGGCATCGCGACACTCTACGGCGGCATGAGCCCCCAAGAAGATTTCGCAGAGTTTTACATGTTCTATTACTACGGTGATTTGAAATGGGACATCAAAGGACAGACTGCTTTTGATTTATCTAAAGAGATGGCGAGCAACCCATCATTCAAAGCCAAGAAAGACCTCATTCGCAAGCTCATGACTTTGCCGTCGCCGTTCAGCCTCAAGAACCGTGGGACGGTGTCAGGAGAGATTGGGGCGATGTGAAGCCTACGTCTCTTTGCGAACCACCGAGCACTTCAGATAGATCGAACCAAAGCCCTCGACACGACAAGAGATGTCGTGATCATTCACCGGCTCATCAAGCAAACGAATGCCTTTGACCTTAGTGCCTGACTTGAGCGTATCCCCGCCGACCTTGAGATCCTTCACCACACGAACTGTGTCGCCGTCTTGCAGCAGAACGCCATTGGCGTCGCGGAACTTCGGGCCAGCCTCAACGGCTACAACTGCCGCGTCAGTGCTTAGAGACCATTCATGAGCACACTCAGGGCATACCCACAACGCACCATCTTGGTAGCCGTAAGGAGAAGTACATTTCGGGCAAGCTTGTGCGTCATCAGACATGGTATTTCCTTTCGTCCAGCCTATTATGTACAATCCTTGAATTCCATCTCAAAAGGAAAATAGCCATGAGAAATATTTTTTTTAATCTCCTCGCACTCTTGGTGATCACAACGACAGTGGCATCAGCACAGAAAAACAACTCAGGTTTAATTTCTGTTACCTCACGGCTCGACTTCAACACGACGGTCAAGGAAATTGAAAAACAGTTAGCCGCGCGTCAGCTGCAAATCGTTGTGAAAGTAGACCATCAATCAAATGCCACTCAAGTTGGTGAGCGTTTAACTCCGAACACCATGATCCTTTTCGCTAACCCGAAGTTAGGCACGGCCCTTCTGCAAGCGTCACCTTCGATTGGGATTGATCTCCCTCTCAAACTTCAGATCGTGGAAGGAGAGGCCAAGAAAGTTGTCGTGACCTACAACGACCCGGCCTATCTTGCTCAACGACATGGCCTTGCATTAGAGATGCCGGCGATACAAAAGATGTCTTCAGCACTGAAGGCGATGACGGACGAGATCCAACAGACTTTTGCTAGATAAGTCCGAAAGCTTTTCTCAGAATATCGTTCATGACGTTGGTATAAGAAACATTATGTTTGTCCGCAAATTTTCGCACTCGCGCCAACATATCTGCATCGAAATTTCCTGTGATCTTTTTTTGGGAGCCTTGGTTAAACAAGGCAGTGTGGAGAGATCGACATCACCGTCTCCAAACATGTCTTTGGGCATCCGGTCTACTCGTTTCAGGGTTTTCTTGAGTGATGGCCGTTTGATTTTAGTTTTTGCCATGAAGTTTCTCCCAACACTGCATCGAGGCTCCAACAGTACTCTTTGATTCCTTCCTTACACGACACTTCGGATTTGGGCACAGATACTCCATCACAGGGGCAGCCATTGACTGACTTTTATCGGAAAAAATAAAGCACTCGGCCCTACGTATTTGCTGATCCATGTATGTTGAGCAGTAAGGACATCTCATTCAGCAAGTATGCAAATCACCTTGCTTCACTTCAAGTGCCAAAAGGTATGCGGTACCTTTAAGCGGCCCAATCAGTAATGATTTCTTTTTCGGATAGATTCAAAGCCTCTGCAATTTTATACAAAGTTGTTCTACGAGGCATTGATGCTGTTTTAAAGAACCGGCTCAGAGAAGGTTGCGGGATTCCCGTTTCTTTAGAGAGTTTTGTGATACCTCCCCACTGATCAACCATCGATTTAAGACGTGCCTTGAATCCAATGACATTGGATGCAATCTTATCCAGATCACCGTAACTGATATAAGGTTTTTTTACTGGTGCCTTAGGCTGCTCGGTGTACTCATCAATCTCATCTTGCAGATCAGATATAATTTGATCCTTTTCATTTTGATCCTCTTCACTGGCCCACAACTGAAAAAGATCGTACGCACCTTCATAGTATTCAGCTAATTTAACAGCTCCAGCAATGAAGCTATCCGATAGCCCTTCTCTCTTCATTTGAGTCGCGATTAGATACACATGTACTCTTTGCTGATCACTAGTGACAAATGTGCTCATAACTTACCTCTGTAAACGAAAGTTCCGTCTTCAATCTTTTGAATCTTTATTTTAATTCGCGCCATCTCTCTGGCATCCGTCTTGTCATCTTTGACATATGAATTGCAGATGAAAGCACGCTTTAGTTTCACTTTTTCTATGACAGATTCCAAAATCACTACACACAATCTTAATTGCACATTACCTGGTCCAAAGTTGTGCCATTTCATTTTGTAACCGTACTTTACGATCTTTCCTAATGAAGTCGCCGGGCCCCAAAACTTCGCGTTACTAAATTTTGGGTGATTCGGATCGAATGGATCATCCGTCTTCAAGAGTTCAGCATTTGGCCTAAGCTGTATCCTGTAGTCTTGATCAGTAAAAATCCCCATCGATTTAAGATAGATGTACGACTGAAGGCCCCATTCTGTGATTATTACTTCCATACGGATTCCTATCGGTAGTTTAACATAACATTTTATAACTTAATATAACTTTTCATACCCCAAGCGGCAGACAAGTGTCCGATTTTACGTTTACACCCCGCGTCCGAATGAGGCTTCTAAATAATCATGAAAGTTCGCTTCTTTTCAGATCTGAATGCAGCCTACTCGAAATTCCTAAGTATGATGCTTCCATGAATTTCCACCAGGCCATCCTCCAGTACGACGGCACCGACCGCCAGGGTTTCCAGCACTCGGACGGTACTCAGACCATCCAGAGTGACATCAACCAGTCCTTACAAACGATCCTTAAGGGAGAATTCACCACCCGCGCTGCCTCCCGCACCGACAAAGGTGTGCACGCGCTTGCTCAGGTGATCAAGATTTCAGCAGAGGACACCTTTACACTTGAGCAGTTGAACACGGCACTACCCTCACACATTAGATGTCTCTCAATCTCACCATGTACTGCAGACTTCATTCCTTCCATCGATCAACGCACTAAAGAGTATGGCTACCTCTTCTCGAACACGGCCAACGAGCGCTTCATCGCCAATGTCCCCCACGAATTGAACATCGATCTTATGCAAACCTGTATAGCGATGCTCAAGGGGACCAACGACTTTAAAAACTTCTGGTCCATCGGCGGGGTCTCGAACACAACCATCCGTGAAATCCTCGCCTGTGATCTCAGTGTGATCAATCCTCAGGACTTCATGAAGGACACCCTCTTCACCACCGACACCACCAGCTGCTGGCAGTTCCGTATACATGGCACAGGCTTCTTAAAGCACATGGTGCGCCATCTTGTGGGCGCGCTTTGGGAAGTCGGTTCTGGCCGGCTCTCCGTGGATGAGTTCTCAAAGCTTCTCCATGGGGAACTCAAGCCCCAACGCCCGTGGAAAAAAGCTGACCCGAAGGGACTTTTTTTGGTAAAAGTTCACTACCTATGAGTCGATTGAATTTCAAACTTGAAGCCACCGCTACGGGATCACGCGCACGCGCGGCCACTTACACCACACTTCACGGTCAAGTGCAGACTCCGATCTTCATGCCAGTCGGCACACAGGCCACCGTAAAAAACCAAACCGTCGAGTCACTCAAGAGCGCCGGTTCAAACGTTCTCCTCGCTAACACCTATCACCTCCTTCTTCGGCCAGGGGCCGAAGTCATGAAAAAGTTCGGCGGCATCCACAAGTTCATGAACTGGGATCGCCCCGTACTCACCGACTCCGGCGGTTTTCAGATCTTCTCGCTTTCTCACTCACGCGAGATGAATGAGAAAGGCGCGCGGTTTTTGAGCTATGTGGATAATCGCCCCATCCTACTCACTCCAGAGCTCTCCATTGATATGCAAAAGGCCATCAACAGCGACATCATGATGGTGCTGGATCAGTGTATTGAATCAACCGCCTCTCATAAAGACGCCAAGGCCGCCATGGAGCTCACGCACCGCTGGGCCAAGCGCAGTCTTGAGGCCCGCGGCGACTCTCAGCAGGCGCTGTTTGGGATTGTTCAGGGGGCCTGTCACGAAGACCTGCGGAAACAAAGCGCAGATGTCCTGACCAATCTTAGAGTGAATGGAGAGGGCTTTGATGGTCTCGCGATCGGCGGCCTTGCGGTGGGGGAAACTAAATCCGAGCGCGAAGACTTCACCGAAATCGCAGCGGCCATGCTCCCCCAACATCTCCCACGCTATCTCATGGGAGTCGGAACTCCGCTGGATATCCTTGAAGCGGTTCACCGCGGGGTCGACATGTTCGACTGTATTATTCCGCAGCAGTTAGGCCAGCGAGGTGTGGTGTTCACAAGTCTCGGGCAATTTCAAATGCGCCGCTCGGTGTACAAGTTCGCTGAAGAGAAACTTGATCCGGCCTGTGATTGCCTCACCTGCACAAACTACTCGCGTGCGTATCTCCATCATCTCATCAAAACCGATGAGACGCTCGGCTGGCACCTGCTCTCACTTCATAATATCACTTTCTATCACCGCTTTATGCGTGAGATGCGGGCGAGCATTCTCAATGACACCTTCCTTGCGTTCTACAATCGCAAGAGACTTGAGCTTGTCATGGGCGACCCGGAGAATCCGTCGGTCCCTACCGCTCCTACGAGCTCGAAGAAAAAAGACAAGCGCGTTCAGCTTGGGGATTACGAAGTTCATGATTCGGGTCGCGGCTTTTCCAGCATCCGCCAGATGAGCTCCGGCGAAGTCATGCATTCGGTGAATCCTCCGCAAGAGGAAGCTTTAAACTTGTACGTGCTCCCAGCGCGACTTGATGAGCGCTTGAAAGAGCTTGATGAGGTTGTGATCTGGGACGTGGGTCTTGGTGCTGCTCATAACTCTATGGCAGTCATTCATGAATTTATAGATAAGGATTTCAAAGGCAAGATTCGTATCGTGAGTTTTGAAAACGATACCGATCCTTTGAAGCTTGCTTTGAGAAACGCAGCGGCTTTTCCACATCTTCATCACGCAGCTCCGCAAGAGCTTATGAAACTCAACAAGTGGAATTCCCCTAAAGGCAATATTGAGTGGGAACTTATCCAAGGTGATTTCTCACAGACCTTCCAAGGCGCAGCGAAGCCCCATGTGATCTTCTACGATCCGTTCTCCATGCAAACGAACCTTGAACTTTGGTGCGAAGAGATCTTCGCTGAAATTTTTGAGCATTGCCGCGGTAATGAAGTTCAACTTCTCAACTATTCTGCTTCAACCGCAGTCAGGGCCACACTGCTTGCTGTCGGCTTCACTGTGGGCTACGGTCCAGCGACAGGGCCTAAGAGCACGACGACGGTGGCCTTCAATACCCCGGCACTCGCTCAGAAACTCGGCATGAGTTTGCTCGATCAGGAATGGCTCACGCGCTGGGAGAAAAGTGATGTGAAAGCGGCGCGCTCCTTGAGCTCAAGTGATGAGAAGGAATTCGAAGAGAGGATCCGCCGGCATCCGCAGTTTCAATTTCAAACTTTTTAACAAGCTTTCCAGCGCCACGTATCCAACGTGGAGACTTCTCGTTTATTCCCAAGAATCAATATTTTTCCATGTATTTACATTTGTATGTACATGTGCTATGATTCGGGAGGATTGCAGTGGAATTCGACTGGGACGATGGAAATACACAGAAGCTCGCCTCTCGTTTTACACGCGAAGAGCTCGAAGAGTTTTTTCAACAAGACCTCATCGTCGTCTCTGACGTAGTTCATTCTAGGATTGAGCCGCGATACATCGCCGTCGGAGAAGGTCCAAATGGGCACTTTATGTTCGTTTGCTACACACAACGACGAGACAAAATCCGATTGATCTCTGCCCGCTACATGAGAAAGAAGGAATTTTTGAGATATGAAAAATTCAAAAAAGAAGAACTCTGATCCATTGGCCGGCGATCTCTCTCATCTCTTTGAGCGCAAAGACTGGAAGCACGTACGCTATGAAATGAAACCAAAGAACAAAGTTGTCACGCTGCGGATGAGCGAGAGTCTCCTGGACGCCATCAAGCTTCAAGCCGAACGTGAAGGTCTCGACTACCAGAAATGGATTCGACTCATCGTTGAAGAAAAGCTGGCGCAGGCTTCGTAACTCGGCCCTAATCCCGGTGCTCGATCAACACCGATTTCTCAAAGCGTACCTTTTTCTCGCTGGCGTACTTGTCATCGCTCGCACGATAGCCCGCAGGACAGGCCATGACAGTTTTCCAGCCACTTCCCACAAGACCGAGGATCTCGTCGTATTTCGCCGGATCAATGCCTTCCATCGGACACGTATCCACACCCACCAGCGCACAGGCGGTCATGAAATTTCCAAGGGCGATGTAGGACTGGCGCGCGGCCCAATCGAAAGCGACCTGACTGCGAGGCCCATTTACAACATCTGACACGATCATTTTTTGGTACCCGGCAAATGTCGCTGGATCAACTCCACGCACCTTCCCCATCTGATGAATGAAACTCTGTACGTACACCTCATCGACCTTCTCTTTAACGGTGAAAACCACCAAGTGCGAGCAATCCTCCACCTGCTTCTGGCCCCAAGAGACGGGGGTCAACTTGCGACGCAAATCGAGGTTCGTCACAATCTGGAAGCGCCAAGGCTGGAGTCCATAGGACGAGGGCGTGAGGATCAAGCTCTCTTCAAGTGCTTGCCACGTTTTCGAATCAATCTTCTTGTTCGCGTCGAACTTCTTCACGGCGTAGCGCCAGCTGAGAGCGTTCAGTAGGTTTTCTGTTTGAGCTGACATGCTTACTCCTGGGTAGTTTATCCAAGGATGTTAGCACGGCACTCATTGGCGCAGAAAGTAAGACAAAAGATATTTTTTGCTCGAAGACTTAACTAAATGAGGAATCGAGCCACCAGTGAGTCAAAGTGGATGGCGAAATAAAGCAGGCCGATGAGGTTCACGTAAAAAATCGTGGGAATCATCCAGGCCAGGAAACTGATTAACGTCGGTTCATTCAGGAACATAACGAAGAGAATGAGCCCAGCACCAATGTAGAGATCAAGGCAGACCTGTCTTCCGAAGTGGTATTGGCAAATACCGCAAAGGGTAACCAAAAGATTCTCGTGATAAGTGCAATAGCCGGAGTAAATCGAAAACGCGATGAAGCTCAACCAGATAAACATCTTACCCGCAAAGTATGGCCCACTAAAGTTAAACGGGCCTTGGTTCCAATTGAGATAGATGGCGCAGAAGGTGAAGACCGGAAGAAAGATTAAGATAAGAAGTTTTGTTCGGGTCATATTGCATCCATCAACGGCAAGTAATTTCGTTGTACACACCCTGTTCATCCAGAGCGCGGAAATGAAGTTTTCTATTCACCATCGTGTATTCTTCTGTGACATCAAGTTTCACTGCACCCGATGAATCCGTCATCAAGGCGGTGTGCTTCAGCATATCCCCTTCGCAAACGGCCATTCTCTTCAATACCAGTCCTGTATCAAAGATGTCTGTTGAACGAATCACACCATCAGCATCGTGAATCTGCGTGCGCTTGCCGGACCAGTCCACTTTGTAGCGGTCCACACCGTTGCGATTCGACTGCACGATCCGCACTTTCGTGATCGTACCGTCGCTCTGGACGCAGTTCACATGCAATCCGCCGAGCTGAGGGCACGCCAGTGCGGAGAGAGAAAAGAAAGCGAGTAAGAGGTAAATTTTGCGCATGAGATTACTTTCTTTCAGTTTAATGATTCCAGGTCACTTTACATTACGCAAGGCTCTCACAAATAAAAAAGCCCCGCTTAATGGAAAGTCTGCTGGTACTGACTTGATTCGCACCTCATATACACTCTCTCTTAGATATAAAATTTTGATGAGACTGTTACTTTCTGGACGGACCAGTCTTCGAGGAGCACATCACAAGTTTTTTCATGATATTCAGTATGCGAAGGAGGGTTTGTGAACCTCTTAGTCCAAAAGCAAATTACTCAACAATCCATCGAACCACTCGCCCCTCTGAGCGAATAACATATCTACCGAACTCTCAAATCTGGCTACCAAAGCCAATCTCAGCGTTTTCTGTTTTCCCCTTACACTGGTAGGGGCTACCATGATTCGCTGGATTATTTTTTGATTTACTGTAACATATAGCTATAGACGCAGTGAGCAGGATGCTCTTACGCGAAATTAAAATCAGTACGATTTAATTTTTCACGGAGGACTATCTATGCAGAAAATAAAAACCCTGAATTGATGTGGACTTAATTGGCTGTTTAAGCCGTTCCGTAGCAATTCAGGGCCATGTACCGTTGGAAGTACATGATCACCTAATCACTTACGGTCGTCAATTCAGGGTTGAATCAGCCGCATTGCGAATGGATTCAATCTTAATCTTTCCCTGGAGGGAAAATGACGACTTATAAAAAACCTAAGTATTTTAGTGAATTCCGACCTTCTCAATCTTTCTGCGACGCCAAGCTTACAAGTGTTGATAAGCTTGGAACCTTCGATCTGCGTCTTACACAAACCAAGATTTTTGAAGTTAACGAGCAGCACTATACTCTGCCCGATGGAGAGGTTGGCCTCAACATTATACCTGTTGTTGATCGAGAAGCTGATCATGGCAGCAATCTTTACGAAAACTATCCCATAACCAAAAACCTCAGTGGGACCGTTGAAGTTGTCGGTTGTGAACTGCTCGACTCAATAATAAGACAAGCCTCTGGGCTTAAAGCCACAACTCCTATTACGGCGATTCTGACCTATCTACATTTCGAGTATGGTGAAGGTAACTTACAAGACCTAGGAAATCCGAGTCTCCTAAAAACCGAAGCCTCTCAAACACACTCCGCCTTATATTGTGGAGAAGGCAAGACTCGTAATTCCCCCTACACTTATCACGGCAAACGTCTCAAAGTAGCCGGTTATCCTGCTCATGCGTATGTGGTTAAAGTAAAAGACCTGGATCAGGACAACTTTTTACTTAACTGGTATATCGCATCTCGTTTGATAAATGAAACCAACGGCGGTGTTAAGTTTCCTGATGACTACAAACAAGACAACTATCATCTAACAAACTTGCAGCAAATTTTTGAACACTATCGAGGCTGGGTTGATAAAGAGTGGATCAACAAGCGTGTCAATGGCAGCAAACCTTTCAATCAGCTTCTGCGTGAAGCTAACGTTTTTGCACTCTACTGCTGTGAGTACACTACATTTAGCCTCAATCTCGCTCTGAACCTGCCATTTAATAAAAAAGGCTTTCAGAAAGTATTTGGTAGCGAGGGGGCTGAACTTTGGGAAAAAACTAGGGCGACATGGCGCGAGCTTACAGGTGAAGATATCCCCAACGTATCTGAGTTTGTCGCACTCTGGGAGTCGGACGGCGAAGAAAAACCGTTGTTAAAAAATAATATTGGACAGCATCTTGCCTTCAAGCCGCAAAACACTGGCGATCTTATTTCAAGCTTTATGCTAATGTATGCACCATGGCCTTATGTCGGTGTGGGCGTCGGCGCTGCAGTTTGTTTGGGTTTTCTGCCTGAAATCCAAAAAAGAACTGGACTCGGACAAGCTCAACTTGCTCCACTTTTCTACGAAGTCATCGCGCAAATGGCGTTTTACGAATCCTGCTCTCGTGAAGAAAATCATCTTGCTGTTATAAATGACATTTCAAAAATGATTCATGATGAAGAGCTAATTAATTTCATACAAGCCTATCTGACATCTGAGCACAGATTAGAAATGCGTAGCAAATTAGTTCAAAATGGCATTCCGACAATCGAGCGAGTATATGGCCAATACCTTGAAGAAATTGAATCTTTCAGGAAAACGCTCGACGCTGTTGTTCCTAAAAATGACTTTGATGAACAATTAGCAGCTGAGCTATCAGGGCAGTCCCTTGAGGCTCATGTTCAGTTCTATTCTCCTCCAGCCATTTTTCATAGGATTGCGACTGGTGCCTATCCATCACATCCCAGGGTTACAGTTCAAGCACTGGGAACAGTTATGGACTACTCAGAAGTCGTACACGTAGGAACAATCGAGTCTTCTCAAACCAAATCCGTCAACGAAGAGCGAGGTACTAAATGAGCACATTACTAGTATTAGCTACGGTTGCTGAAAAACCAGATTTATTCAATTCGAATTTAGCCCGCGAGTTTGGTGTTCTTTCAAAGCTGGCCTACATTCGATTTGAAGAGAATGGTGGCTTGCTAGTTCAACCGCTCGCAATGACTGGATTTAGTGCGCTCAAAACTATCCACAACAAAACAACTGGCACTCAGGCGATGCTTGTCCGCTCAAAAGACTATGCTGTTCTCGTTTTCCGAGGAACCGAACCTGACTGTCCTGAAGATCTCTCTACTGATATTAACGCTAACTTAGATTCTGGGTGGCACAGTGGTTTTATAACTGCTTATAACAGCATTAAAAACGAAATTGAGGATGCATTGGCACTGATAGACGAAGGCACACCACTTTATGTTACTGGCCACTCGCTTGGTGGCGCCTTGGCGAAAATAGCAGCACTTCATCTTCAATCAAGAATCTCTCAGTGCTATACCTACGGTTCGCCTGCGGTTTGCACGAAAGATATTTTTGGAAATAACAAAGTGCCTGTTTTTGTGATTGTGAATAATGGTGACATCGTTCCAAGGGCAACTTTTTTAGCGCCAATTATCGTTCCCTTGCTCAGCATCGCAGTCTCCGCTTTTCATGCATTGATGAGATTAATTAACCCCAAGTTCAAATCAAATGACATCTATATCGAAAAGCTCAAGACACTACTCGAAAGTACTAAGCAACTGCAGCACTTTGGCACAATTTTGATACTTGATGAATTGGGGAATTTTAATTCGAATTCTCAAACGAAGGACTTCCTGGACGTTTTTTGGAAAGTTGTATCTAAGGACTACAAACAAACTGCCCAAGAACACAGTATCGACGCCTACATCAAAAAGTTAAGTAGGGCAGATCGGCTTATAGCCGCGACGATTGAACAAACGGCTTGATAACTTCTTAGCCAGAGCAAGATTAAAGCTTGCTCTGGCATCAGGATAGATTATGAACTTTTTGAGACTGGCTTTTACATTATTTTTTTTTGCAGGTTGTGCAAATACTAACCAAGTAGCGCTACAACTAGCGTCTCCTACGGGAATCACTCAACCAATCAAGCTCATCGAAATCGATCATGAATACTTCAGAATCGGGTATTACCCTGATCTGAGGTTGGCACACTATGTAATCTATCAAGTCACAGCTGAGCAATTACAAACAAAAAAAGCCACACGAAGAAATCGTTTCAAAGCTGATCCATATCTTGTTGATAAAGGTATTGATTATGTCAAACCGAATGAATACAAGGGATCTCCTTATCATCGTGGACACCTTGCTCCTGCTGCTGACTTTGGCTGGAGCCAAGAGGCCAGTGATTTATCATTTGTTATGTCGAACATGGCACCACAGACAAAAAATCTCAATAGTGATGCCTGGCTTAGACTTGAAACTCAAGTTAGAAAGTGGGGCTGTGGAGAAGGGAAAATTACTGTCATCACAGGACCAATTTTTAGTGATGAGATGCCTCAATTAGCCAGCGGTCTTAAAATCCCACAACGCTTTTACAAAATAGTGATTGATGAAACCCCTCCGAGAAAATTACTAAGCTTTGTGTATGGCCAAGATGACAGAGGTAACGTGCTTAATCAAAGGCTTGCCTCAATACGCGACATTGAGAGTGCAGTCCATACTGTAAGGCTCAATAAACTGATTGCAGGTCTTTCTGGGCTAAAACGAATGCCGGCATCGGTAGAGAAATGGAAAGAAGCGGACTGCGATAGCCCATGACTCAATAAACACGCGCTGTCGCAGTTTGTCTCGATGCGAGGTTAAAAACTCTGAAGAATCGTCTTCACTGTCTTAAGCTTCGCTGGATCAAGCTGCTTAAAAATGGCCAAACATTCCGCTAAATTACTTTCGGGCATTTCAATCTTGCCCTCAACATATAAATTAAATTCCTCAGCAGAGTAACCATAAGCGTTCAGAAAGCGTTTTATCAGTTCTCATGTGACATCCATTCTTCCATTCTCAAGATGATTTACTGTAGCCTCAGAGACTCCAATAATTCTTCCTGCCTTGCGCATAGAGAGTTTCCTCGACTCTCTAAGATATTTAAGGGTCTGCCCTTCTTTGGTCACAGCTTTGATATCTGATCTTCTGTTTTTCTTTTTAGCTTTCATGCGATTCACCAGTCTTAATTCGGTTAATCGCTCTCAAAAAATAATACGCACGTAGTCCGAATCAATTCATGGAGAAAAGTTCATTTATTGAGTCGAAAACTACGCTGCGTAGTCCATAAATGGGGTGGAGTTTTGAAAAGTAGCACGCGAGTAGCACAACTCGTGTGATGTCCGGTGATTTTCAGTGATGAAGAGAGCAGTTGAGTTGAATCAGTCTCAAGGAGAGATTGTTAAGTGATTCAAATAACTTGTTTGTTGTTCACAGATCGTGACCACTCAACCAAAGGG